>JAFTQJ010000095.1 GCA_017462785.1 Oscillospiraceae bacterium
GTTCCTCGATGCAGATCATTTCATATTGTCCTCGTTCTTCATTTTTCTTTGCTAACATGTGTACCACCGCCCCTTTCTTCTATTTTATCACTTCCTTTGAAAAAAGTCCAGCTCTGGGCTGGACTTTTTCGACAGACTGAAATGACTGCTGTACGAAAATACAGCAGTCATTTTTGTATGAATCGTATGCGTCAGCACAAAGGGCTAAATCGTCAGCGGAGATTCTCCGCCATTTCGCCGATGGCTGTTCCGGAAGCGTAGGCGTTCAGGCTCTCATCCGCACGGATGCCGGCAAGGAAATTGTACGAACCCTGACATGCGATCATTGCCGCATTGTCACCGCAGAGGGACAGCGGCGGCATGTAGAGCGTAAAGCCGTGCTTTCTGCACATCCTCTCCATTGAGCTGCGAAGCCCCGAATTTGCCGAAACACCGCCAGCCATGGCAATGGTCGTGTAGCCCGTCTGCTTTGCGGCAAGGAGGGTTTTCTCCGTCAGGATCTCCGCTACCGTCCTTTGCAGACTTGCCGCCATCGAGGGAGCATCCACCGGCTCATTCTTCTGTTCGGCATGATGCACCATGTTGATGACCGCCGTTTTCAGTCCGGAAAAGCTGCAATCCAGCTCACTGCCGGCAACCCTCGGACGTGGGAGGGGGTATTTCGTGCTGTCACCCTGCTGTGCTGCCTTGTCGATCTGTACGCCGCCAGGGTACGGATAGCCCAGCACACGGGCACATTTGTCAAAGCATTCGCCGGCTGCATCATCACGAGTCGTACCGAGGATCGCAAATTCTGTATAGGACTTCACCTCGCACAGCATCGTATGACCGCCGCTGACCACCAGACAGAGGTAGGGGGGCTTGAGGTCGGGATGTGCCAAGTAATTCGCCGCAATATGTCCGGTAATGTGATGCACCGGAATCAGGGGCTTTCCTGCCGCAAATGCAAGCCCCTTTGCAAAATTCACACCCACCAGCAGAGCACCGATCAGACCGGGCGTATGCGTCACGGCAATGCCGTCAAGCTGGTCGATCGTCACATCCGCCTCGTCGAGTGCCTGCTGTACGACTGCGTAGATGTTCTCACAGTGCCGTCTGGAGGCAAGCTCCGGCACGACACCGCCATACTGCCTGTGTTCCATCGCCTGTGATGCAATGACGGAGGAACGCAGCGTGGTGCAGTCCTCCACAACGCTCGCTGCGGTTTCATCGCAGGAGCTTTCAATTCCGAGTATTAACATGTTGTTCCTCCATACTGCATTAAAATTCCATCCTCAACGGGATTCGTGTAGTAGCGTTTCCGCATGCCGACCGCCAGAAATCCGTGCTTTTTGTAAAGCCCGATCGCCGCTTCATTCGATGCACGCACTTCAAGGAAGATCTGTGTGCAATCCTGCGTCAGCTCCAGAAATGCCGCCAGCAGTGCACTCCCTATGGAATGCCGCCGCTTGTCCGGATGGACTGCAACATTGTTGATATCAGCAGTATCCGCCACCCTCTGTGCGGTCAGAAATCCGCTGACATCGCCGTTTTCATCGAGTGCCGCAAGGACGATGCCGCCCGTTCTGCCGGCTTCCAGCTGGAACATCTCAAAGCTCCACGGATTCGGGATGCAGAGCCGTTCCAGCTCCGTGATCTGTTCAAGCAGTGCGGTATCCTCCGCTGTGACCTGCTTAACCCTTTGCATCATACCAAGTTTCCCCCCTGTTGACCTCTGCGATCAGCGGCACAGCAAGCTCACAAACCTGCTGCATCTCCTCATGCAGTACCTTTGCCGCTGCATCCGCATCCGCAAGCGGCACTTCTACGATCAGTTCGTCATGCACCTGCAAAAGCAGCCTTGCGGACGGCACTTCACGCTCCAGCCGGTCATGCACATGCACCATGGCAAGCTTGATGATGTCCGCCGCCGTGCCCTGTACGGGCGTATTCATGGCGATCCGCTTGCCTGCCGCCTGCACCATCTTGTTTTTCGCTTTCAGCTCGGGCACATAACGCCGCCTGCCGTGCATCGTGCAGACATAGCCCTTTTCCGTGCCGTTCTCCACGACCTGTTCCAGAAATGCCGATACCTTCGGATAGGAACCAAGGTAGTCATCAATATACTTCTGAGCCTGAGCCTTTGTGACATGGATGTCCTTCGAGAGGGAGAATGCCCCCATGCCGTAAAGAATGCCGAAATTTACGGCTTTTGCCGCACTTCGCATCTCCGGTGTCACAAACAGCTCCGGCATGTCAAAGACCTTTGCCGCTGTTGCCGTGTGGATGTCCGTGCCGCTGAGGAATGCCTCCTGCATTGCCCTGTCGCCGCTTAAATGTGCCATCAGCCGCAGCTCGATCTGGCTGTAATCGGCATCGAGGAGGATGCAGCCCTCGGAGGCTTGGAAGAATTTCCGCATGTTCCTGCCCAGCTCCGTGCGGACGGGGATGTTTTGCAGGTTCGGCTCAATGGACGAGATGCGTCCGGTTCTCGTTTCCGTCTGCTTGTACTTCGTGTGGATGCGTCCGTCCTCTGCGACCGTTTTCAGCAGACCGTCCACATAGGTCGAGAGGAGCTTGGTATACTGGCGGTATTCGAGGATCGCACCGATGATGGGGTGCTTGGGGAGCAGCTCTTCGAGCACCTCCGCATTCGTAGAATAGCCGCTTTTCGTCTTTTTCTTCGCCGGAAGTCCGAGCTTTTCAAAGAGGATCACACCGAGCTGCTTCGGGGAGGAGATGTTGAATTTCTCCTCTGCGTAGCCGTAGATCTGCTCCTCCAGCTCTGCGATCTTGCCGGAAAGCCCCTCACCGAATGCCCTGATGCCGTCCTGATCGACCAGCACGCCGGCATGCTCCATCGAGGCGAGCACCCTTGTCAGGGGGAGTTCAATGTCCGTCCAGAGGGGAAGCATGCCGTCCTCTGTGAGCCGTTCGATGCCTTTTTTTGCAAGGGCATGGAGTGCCTGCACATCCGCATTCTCGGAAAGCTCCGTAAAATAGGGAAGATCGAGCTGTGCACAGAGAGCCGCCGTGCTGTAATCCGTAGCGGAGGGGTTGAGCAGATAGCCGCACACTGCCGCATCAAAGACAATGCCGTTGAGTTTTGCACCGTGCTCATAGGCAAAGTGATAATGAGCCTTGGCATCATCCGTGGCTTTCTGCCGGTCGGATGCCAGAAACGCCAGAATTTCGGCTTCATCCTGCGTCCGGAAAAGCTTGTTGTCGCCGCAGACCGTCAGCATCCCCTCACGCAGTACATAGCCCACAGGCTCCGGCAGCTCTGCGGTCTGCTCCGCAGAATAGGGAATTTCGGTCAGAACAGGGGCTTCCTGCACCTCCTGCGTCAGTCTGACGGAGGCTTCACCGCTGCCCAGCGGCTGCAAATGCAGGCGGTCGAGGATCTTGTACATCTCCAGCTCCGTCAGAAGCCGCCGCAGCTCGTCCGTTTCCTGCGTCTTGGGGAGGTAGCCGGAAAGCTCGGTCGGCACGGGAGCATCCGTGCGGATGGTCGCAAGCCATTTGCTCTGCTCGGCATCCGGTCTGCCGTCGAGGAGCTTCTGCCGGATGCGGGGCGTAGCCTGCACTTCTTCAATGTGGTCGTACATGTTCTCGATGCTGTTCCATGCCTGCACAAGAGCCATAGCGGTCTTTTCGCCGATGCCCTTGATGCCGGAAATATTGTCGGAGCTGTCGCCCATGAGGGCTTTGAGGTCGATGAGGTGAATCGGGTCGAAGCCGTAATCCGCACGGAATTTGTCTTGTGTATAGGGAATATTCTCCCGATTCGTCACCAGATGCACCATGATGTGCTCATCAATGAGCTGGAGGCTGTCACGGTCTCCGGTCATGACCACGCAGTCGTGCCCCTGAGCCTGACAAGCCTTTGCAAGCGTACCGAGGATGTCGTCCGCCTCGAAGCCCTCGCAGGACAGGCAGGCAATGCCCATTGCCGAGAGGAGCTGTTTGAGGTAGGGCATCTGCATGGCAAGTTCCTCGGGCATGCCCTTGCGGTTCGCCTTGTAGGTTGCGACCTCTTTGTGTCGGAATGTCGGGCTTTTGAGGTCGAACGCCACCGCCACGGCATCGGGTTCGATCTCACCGAGTTCTTTGAGGTACATATTGATGAAGCCGAACAGGGCGTTGGTGAACACGCCGTTTTTGTTGGAAAGAGCACGGACACCGTAGAACGCACGGTTCACGATACTGTTTCCGTCTATGGCAAGTAATTTCATGGAATTCCTCCTTGCATCTCTGGACTTGTATCATTTCTCATTTGATATTATACCATATCTGAATAGGAATTTCCAGTGTTTTTCCGAAATTCTTCATTATCATAGGATTCTCTCAAAAACCTGTTACACTTTATCAGGACGATTCGTATGTATGAGTGAAAGCCATCACCGGCTGATTTTATGAAGGGAGGAACTACCATGAAAAAAACATGTATCACCATTCTGGCTTTGCTTCTCTGCCTGACCCCCATGCACTGCTCTGCAGAGGAAGTGAAGGAGGAAACGCTCACGCTCGATGGTCTGGTCTATGTTCGGAAAACTTCGGATACGGACGATTTCTGGCTGATTACGGGCTGTGAGGGTACGCCGGAGGATTATCAGCTGTACATTCCAGCAGAGATCGGCGGCGTTCCTGTCCGTGCACAGGAAGGCTCCTTCAGGGGCTTTCTCTCCGTCAAAGCCTTTGCAGCGGATCCGGAGCATGCACAGCTTTGCACCGTGGACGGCGTTCTGTTTTCCAAGGATATGACCACGCTCTACCGCTATCCTCCGCTCAGGGAGGGTGCCTATGTGATTCCGGACGGCGTGACGGATGCAGGCTATGCGTTTGAGGACTGCATCCGGCTCACGACTCTCACGATCCCCGATTCTGTTGCAGAAGAAATGCACAGCTTTGGCAATTGCCGGACATTGACGGAGATCAGCGGTCCGCTCTGCATCAGTACGGGCTATTCTGTGAGAGCGTGCAGTCAGCTCAGGAATCTGCATATTGCTGTGCCCGACACCATGGGAATGCAGAAGTTCACAAACCTCGACTGCAATGGCTGGGAACAGCTGGAAACCATCGTGATCGGTGAAAATTGCCTGATGAAAGAGGATTTCCTCATCAGGGCATGTCCGGCTCTGACCTCCATTGACTGTTCACAGGCTCTGGCAAAGGGGGAGGGCAGCGATGAAGCCAATGTGCTGGCAGAGAACTGCCGATCCCTGACGAGGGTCGTTCTGCCGCCCGTTGAGGATCCGGAAAAATGGGCGAATTTTGAGATGAACCAATGCGGTGCAGTGGAAACCGTCAAGATCTACGGCGGCTGGTGGACAAGCATTTCCGGCTCTCCGGATGCAGTAGTCTATGGTTATCAGGAAAACAGCTATTTGCACAGCTATTGTGAAGTATCCGGTCTGGAATTCGTTCCGTTCGGCGATGTCAACACCGACCATGAGCTGAGTATTGCGGATGTGCTGGCACTGAACAAGAATCTGCTGGCAGGCAGCAGCCTGACTGCATCCGGTAGAGAAGCCGCCGATTATGACGGTGACGGTACCGCTACCCCTGCCGATGCCTTGAGCATTCTCAGAGCAGTGGTCAGGCTGTAAATATCGCATCATTCATCCGGAATTCACAAAACTATGTTACACTATCTCCATGACCTCCGTATGTAGGAGTGAAAGCATCCATGCATGAGCTTATCAAAAAGAAGGGAGGGGATGCCATGACGGACAATGAACTGCGTGACTGCATCCGGCAGTCGCAGGAAACAGGATGCAGAGCCTTGTATGACACCTATTTTCATTATGTATATGCCATTGTTCACCATATCCTGCACGGTTATGCCGGCAGGGAGGACGTGGAGGAATGCGTAATGGATGTGTTTCTCGATGTCATACAGCACTATGATCCGGAACACGAGGGTTCTGTCAAGGCATATGTCGGCACCACAGCCAAACGCAGGGCGATTGACAGGAGCCGGCAGTTTTCCTCCCGTCAGCAGCATACCATTCCGATGGAAGGCGAACAGATTTCCGGACTTCCTGCACCCGACGGGGTGGAGGATGCCGTAGAACGTGCGGAACAAAGCCGCATTCTGATGGAGTGCATTCAGACGCTGGGGGAACCGGATGCATCCATCCTGATCCAGAAATATTTCTATGAGCGAAATTCTGCCGAGATCGGCAGGATCGTGGGACTTGCCCCGACAGCGGTCAGAATGCGTTGCTCCCGTGCGATGAAACGCCTGAAAACAGAGCTAACCAAACGGAACATCATCCTATGAAGGAGGCAGCACCATGAAAAAATACGAAAAGCATCTGCAAAGGATGCTGCAAAATGCGGATATGGAAACCGTGGAGCAGATCGCTGCACAGTTTCCGGCAGCGGATGACGCTGCAAAGGAACGCATCTATCAGGGAATTCTCGAAAAACAGCGGATACAGCCGTGCAGCTTCACGGAGGAGCCGGAGCATGTGCCGAGCATCACACGCCGCCATTGCCGGAGCATCTGGGCGGCTGCGGCATGCCTGCTGATCTGCGGCGGCATCGTCGGAGGAGCTGCAATGCATCGTCCGATGCCGGCACAGCAGGAAACGGAAGCGACCGTCGCTGCGTCCGGACCGACCGAGGGGGAAACACAGGTCAGGGCGGAGACACCGGAAACGCAGACAGCACCGGCAGCCGCTGTATCCACCGAAGCTGCGGAGCATGTGACCGAGCAGTCTGCCGAAACACAGACAGAAACCGCCGTTGTCACGGTGGTGGCTGAAAAAATTGTGCAGACAGCGATGTCAGAAGCAGCGGAGCCGGCAGAAACTGCGGTGCAGGAAACAACATTCATTCCGGCGGTCTGCGAAACACAGCCGACTGAAGCATGGACGGAAACGATGCAGACGGATGTGCAGGAAACGGTGCGGACGGATGTGCGGGAAATCTTTGCATTTTCGCCGGATGCAGTGATTCCGGGCTTTACGCTTTCCCATGAGGAGGGTGTATGCTGGAGATTCCTTCCGGAAGAAGGGGAAGTATTCCGGCAGGAAGTGGAGGTGCGTTATGCACCAGCCCACCTTCCGGAGGGCGTGACGCTTGACGAAGAAGAGGAGCGTATCACCAACCAGAATTATGAATCCTGCAAGGCTGCCGGTCTGAAAACCTATTCCTATGAGCATCAGTATTTTCCGCCCAGTGCGGAGGATGGAACATTTCTGTACAGCAGCTTCTACATTCTCACAGATCAGGAGGTCATCACAGAGAAACATGGCGGCAGGACGCTTCTTGCAGAAAATACGGAATTCACAGCGGTCATGATCGGCAGTTATCGGGGCATGATCGCAAAGGAAGTGCTGGCGGAGGATGCTATCCAGTACACAATTTTCTGGGTACAGGATGGCTATCTGTTCAGCGTTGAAACCTCGAACATCCCCGAATCCTACCTCCCCGAACTGATCCGGATGGCAGAATCCGTCCAGCCCATCGAGTAAAATTTACCCCGCCAAAACCGATTTCATAACAAACATTCCCATACAAAAATGACTGCTGTATTTTCGTACAGCAGTCATTTTATATCCGTCCGCCGCAGGCGGATGTTCTTTAGGACACATCCACGAGGTCAATATAATCTCCGCCGTACTGTGCGATATAGTCCTTTCTGCCCTGCAGATCGTCACCGAGCAGGAGGTTGAACATGTAGACCATTTTCTCCGCTTCCGCCGGCATTACCTTGATCAGACGGCGTGTGTCGGGGTTCATTGTTGTGAGGGACATCATCTCCGGTTCGTTCTCACCAAGTCCCTTGGAACGCTGGATGGTGTACTTCTGATCTCCGATTTTTGCAAGAATATCGGACTTTTCCTTTTCGCTGTATGCGAAATAGGTCTTGTTCTTCGCTGTGATCTCATACAGCGGCGACTCTGCAATGTACACATAGCCCTCACGGATCAGCGTCGGGGTCAGACGGTAGAGCATCGTCAGGATGAGCGTGCGGATCTGGAAACCGTCCACGTCCGCATCCGTGCAGATAATGATCTTGTTCCAACGCAGATTGTCCAGACTGAACTGTGCGATATTGTTCGTATTTTTGAGCTTGACTTCCACACCGCAGCCGAGTACCTTCAGCAGATCCGTGATGATGTCGCTCTTGAAGATACGGGGGTAGTCCGCTTTCAGACAGTTGAGGATCTTGCCACGCACGGGGATGACCGCCTGAAATTCCGCATCCCTCGCCAGCTTGACAGCTCCGAGTGCGGAGTCACCCTCCACGATGTACACCTCACGCCTTGTCACGTCCTTAGTGCGGCAGTCCACGAACTTCTCCACCATGTTCGCAAGGTCGATGTTGCTCGTCAGATTCTTCTTGATGCTCAGACGTGTCCTCTCCGCACTCTCACGGCTTCGCTTGTTGATGAGCACCTGCTCCGCAATTTTTGCCGCTTCATCGGGCTTTTCGATGAAGTAGACTTCGAGCTGATGCTTGAGGAAATCCGTCATTGCCTCCTGTACGAATTTGTTCGTGATGGATTTTTTCGTCTGGTTCTCGTAGGAGGTCTGTGTCGAGAACGAGGAGGAAACCAGCACCATGCAGTCACGGATGTCGTCAAACGTGATCTTGCCCTCGTTCTTGTTGTATTTGTTGTTTGCTTTCAGATAGCCGTCGATCTTGGAAACGAAAGCGTTCTTCACAGCACGGTCAGGAGAGCCGCCGTGCTCCAGAAAGCTCGAATTATGGTAGTATTCAATGCAGTTGACCTGATTGGAGAAGGTGAGTGCGACCGAGAGCCGCACCTTGTAATCCGGCTTGTCCGCACGGTCACGTCCCACACGTTCACCCGACCAGTACTGCACCGAGGTCATCGCCTTTTCGCCCGTCATTTCGGTCACATAGTCGGAGATGCCGTTCTCGTAGAGGTATTCCTTCTCCACAAAGCTCCCGTCCGCCTGCTGGGAACGGTAGAGGAAGAGCAGGTTGGGATTGACCACTGCCTGCCTGCGGAGGGTGTCGTGGAAGAATGCATCCGGTACGAGGATATCCGTGAAAACGTCCAGATCGGGCTTCCAGCGTGTTTTCGTGCCGGTCTGCTTTTTCTTGTAAGGCTCCTTCTGCAAGCCGCCGACATTCTCGCCCTTTTCAAAATGCAGGCTGTATGCATAGCCGTCACGGTGCACGGTGACATCCATGAACTCGGAGGCAAACTGTGTTGCACAAAGACCCAGACCGTTCAGACCGAGGGAATAGTTGTAGGCATCCGAATCGTTGTCATATTTGCCGCCTGCGTAAAGCTCGCAGTAGACCAGCTCCCAGTTGAACCGCTGTTCGGAATTGTTGTAGTCCACCGGACAGCCACGTCCGAAGTCCTCGACCTCGACCGTGCCGTCGTTCCAGCGTGTAATGATGATCTTTTCGCCAAAGCCCGAACGTGCCTCGTCGATGGAGTTGGAAATGATCTCAAAGATCGAATGTGCACAGCCGTCAAGCCCGTCCGAGCCGAAGATGACACCGGGACGCTTGCGGACCTTGTCGGGACCTTTGAGCATGGTAATGCTGTCGTTGCCGTATTCCTGTTTCTTTGCCATAAATAACTCTCTTTCTGTAAAACCGCACACTGCGGATGGTTCTGTTTTGCCAATACACTCTATCATAGCATATTTTGGGGGAAAAATCAAGAGCCTGTTTCTCGTAAAACGAATATGCAGATTTTCAAGCATGCATTTCATACAGACAGGACAAAAACGCAGATTTCTCTGTCATCCATGCATACCACTTTTATATGAAGGTACTCGGTTACTCGGGAACTTTCAGCAGATTGTTGTCCCAAGCTGATGAAAAAAGTCAATGGACGTTCCCTCGACCTGAGAAAACGTCCATTTTCCAATATTTGATTGGAGCTGATGACCGGATTCGAACCGGTGACCTACGCCTTACCAAGGCGTTGCGCTACCACCTGTGCCACATCAGCGACCTTAATTATTATAGCACAATCCCTCACCTTTGTCAAGCCTTTTTTTCAAAAAAATGCAAAAATTTTTTTGAAATGTGAAAAACACGGAAATAAGGGGAATTTCTGCGTTTTACCACAGTGAAAATTTTGAAAATCCCTTGCATATCATATGAAAATATGCTATAATAACTTTTATAAGACATTTTGATCGGACAGGGGGCGTGTACGCTGGAACGTTTGGAGAAAGAACTGCGGTTTGCCGTAATCGGCACAGCCGTGCTGGATGTGCTTGTCTGGCTCATCTCGCTCCTGTTTACGGGCTTCGGCATCGCCGTCCCCCTCGGTCTGCTGATCGGCAGTGCAGGCATGCTCTGCAACCTCCTGCTCCTACGCAGAACCATCCAGAATGCCGTCTATCACGGGAAAACCCGTGATTTCGGCGGTTATCTGCTCCGCTGTCTGGTCGCTTCCGCCGTCATTGCAGCGGGAATGTGCGTTCCGCAGATCAATGGATTCTGTGCGATCCTGCCATTCCTCTACCCGAAGCTCCTCTTCGGACTTCTGACAATGCGGAAGCAGGGAAAATGATTTCAGCCATGCCTTGGCATAAAGGAGGTGTTAAACCTTGCATATCAGTGATTTTTTCAAGGGTACGACCGAGATCAATGTCACAGGTCCCAAGATCATTGCGTCCTTTGAGATCGGCGGTGTGACCATCAACTTCACCGAATCCATCCTCCTGAGCTGGATCATCATCGGTGCCGTCGCTCTGCTGCTCCATTGGCTGACCAAGGATCTCAAAACCAAGGGCATTTCCAAACGGCAGGTGCTCGCTGAAATGGCTGTGCAGACCGTCTACAATCTCGTGGATGATACCATGGGGAAGGGGAACCGCAGATTTGCCCCCTATATCGGTGCTCTGTTCACGTTCTCCATTCTCGGCAGCCTGATCAGCCTTCTGGGTCTGCGTTCCGTCACAGCGGATTTCAGCGTGGTACTCACATGGGCACTCATCACATTCATCTGGGTACATTATACCAAGATCCGCACAAACGGTTTTTTTGGCTATCTCAAAGGCTATGCGTCCCCCGTGTTCGTCATGCTCCCCATGAATGTGCTCAGTGAAGTTTCACTTCCGGTATCCATGAGTATCCGTCATTTCGGCAATATCGCAAGCGGTATGATCATTTCCGGTCTTGTGTACTTTGCCCTGACATCCATTACCAAGTCCATTGGTGTGGCTTTCATGACCATCGGCATTCCTGCGGTGTTATCACTGTATTTCGACCTGTTCAGCAGCTTCATGCAGGCATTCATTTTTATTATGCTGACAATGGTCAACGTGTCAAATGCCGCAGAAACAGAGTAATGCAGCAGATGCAACATCTGCAAAATCAAAGATCCGCAGTATACAGCGGTTTTCTGCAAACAAATTTTTGGAGGTAATTCATTATGGAAAAAGCAATCGTACTCGCAGCATCTGCAATTGGTGCAGGTCTGGCAATGATCGCAGGTATCGGCCCCGGTATCGGTGAGGGCTACGCAGTAGGTAAGGCATGTGAATCCATCGGCAGACAGCCGGAAAGCTCCGGTGCAGTCACCAGAACCATGTTCATCGGCTGTGCGATCGCAGAGTCCACTGGTATTTACGGTTTCGTAGTAGCACTGCTGCTCATGTTCGTTAATCCCTTTATCGGCAAGCTGTAAGAATCTGAGGAGGAACTGAGATTTGGATTTTTTGTCAATTGATGTCGGAACCATTCTCTTTACCCTGATCAATACCCTGCTGATCTTCCTCGCTTTCAAATTCCTGCTGTTCAAGAGGGTCGATGCCATGCTCGAACAGCGTCAGGCGGAGCTTGCAGCGACCTATGCAGCCGCAGATGATGCCCAGAATGCCGCAAATGCGGACAAGGAGCAGTATGCAAAGCTGATGCAGGATGCAAAGGAAGAAACCGCCCGCATCATCAGCCGTGCCGAAAAGCAGGCACAGCAGAAGGGTGATGCCATCGTGGAGGATGCCCGCCGTGAGGCACTGGCAGTCCGTGAAAAGGCGGATCGTGATATTGCAAGGGAAATGTCGCAGGCAAAGGGCGAATTGCAGGGTGAAATTTCTGCAATTGCAATGGAACTGGCGGAAAAGATCATGGAAAAAGAGATTTCCAAGGAGGATCACAGCCGTCTGATCGACGAATTCCTTGAGGAAATGGGTGATAAGGCATGACACAGACCGTAGGTAAGGTGTACGCTGAGGCACTGTTTGCCCTCTCACAGGAGGAGCAGAACGAGAAAAAAGTCTATGAGGAGCTGAATGCAGCCGCTGACATGTTCGCAGAGAACCCCGAATTTACGGCACTTCTCTCCGTCCCGAACCTCGGCACGGAGGAGAAGCTCGGCATTCTGCGGAAGGTGATCGGTGACGGCAGCGGCACAGCGGAAAATTTCCTCTGTCTGCTCGTGGAAAAGCACCGGATCAACCGGATCGGAGAGATCCGCCGTGCATTCAACGAGCTGTATTATGAGGCTTTCTCCATTGCGGAGGTCTTTGTCACCAGTGCACAGGCACTGACGCAGGCACAGCGGGACGGACTGACGGAAAAGCTTGCTGCAAAGCTTGGAAAGCAGATCCGGCTCATCGAATCCGTGGACGCATCCCTGCTCGGCGGTCTGGTCGTGCAGTACGGTGACACGAGAATGGACAATTCTCTGCGGACAAGAATGAAAGAAATGTCCGATACTTTAGTAAAAAAGTGATTTGAAATACCAAGAAGAGCCGTCCGGTTCTTCTCCGCAATACGGGGGACTGCGTCCTCCTTGAAACCGCACACAAAAATAAAAAGAATTTGAGGTGCTGCAATGAATTTACGTCCGGATGAAATATCCAGTATTATCAAAGAACAGATCAAGCATTATGAGTCGAAGATCAGCCTGACCGATGTCGGCACTGTCATCACCGTGGGCGACGGTATCGCCAATATCCACGGTCTGGAACAGTGCATGTCCGGTGAGCTGATTGAGTTTGAAAACGGCACATACGGCATGGCTCTGAACCTCGAACAGGACAGCGTGGGTGCCGTTCTGCTCGGCTCGGATGCCGACATCAAGGAAGGCTCGACCGTGAAGCGTACTGGCGAGATCATGTCCGTACCCGTGGGCGATGCCCTCCTCGGCAGAGTGGTCAATGCTCTCGGTCAGCCCATCGACGGCGAGGGTGAGCTGAAAACCACCGAACGTGCCCCCATTGAAAAGGTGGCATCCGGTGTTATTACCAGAAAGTCCGTCCATAAGCCCCTCCAGACCGGTATCAAGGCGATCGACTCCATGATCCCGATCGGCAGAGGACAGCGTGAGCTGATCATCGGCGACCGTCAGACCGGCAAGACCGCCATTGCCCTCGACACCATCATTAACCAGAAGGGTCAGGACATCATCTGTATCTATGTGGCGATCGGTCAGAAGCGTTCCACCGTGGCAAATGTTGCCGAAACACTGCGGAAAGCCGGTGCAATGGACTATACCATCATCGTTTCCGCAACTGCATCGGAGCTTGCACCCTTGCAGTATATTGCACCGTACTCCGGCTGTGCAATGGGTGAGTACTTCCTCGAACAGGGCAAGGATGTCCTGTGCGTTTATGATGACCTCTCCAAGCATGCAGTCGCTTACCGTGCACTCTCCCTGCTGCTCAAGCGTCCGCCGGGACGTGAGGCATATCCGGGTGATGTATTCTACCTGCATTCCCGTCTGCTGGAAAGAGCATGCAGCTATAACGAAAACTACGGCGGCGGCAGCCTGACGGCTCTGCCCATCATCGAAACACAGGCAGGCGACGTTTCTGCCTATATCCCGACCAATGTCATCTCCATCACGGATGGTCAGATCTTCCTTGAAACCGACCTTTTCAATGCAGGCGTGCGTCCTGCGGTCAACCCCGGCATCTCCGTATCCCGTGTAGGCTCTGCGGCACAGATCAAGGCGATGAAAAAGGTTTCCGGTTCCCTGAAGCTCTCCTATTCCCAGTACCGTGAATTGCAGGCGTTCTCCCAGTTCGGTTCCGACCTCGATGCCGATACCAAGAACCGCCTTTCCATGGGCGAACGTATCGTGGAAGTGCTCAAGCAGGACAGAAATGCTCCCGTTCCGGTAGAGCTTCAGGTCTGCATCATCTATGCAGTTACCAAGGGCTACCTGAAAAATGTGGACGTGGAGGATATTCAGGATTATCAGGAGCAGATGTTTGCGGACATGCGTGAAAATCACCCCGAAATTCTGGCATCCATCCTCGAAACCAAGGAGCTGACAGCGGAGAACGAGGAAGCTCTGAAAACCGCCCTCGAAGCCTTCACCACGCAGTACACCGCTGCACACTGATGAGGTGAGCTGATGGCGAATCTGAAAGATATTAAACGCCGCATTCACAGTGTCGAGAGCACCATGCAGATCACAAAGGCAATGGAGCTGGTCGCATCCTCCAAATTCCGGCATGCCCGTGAACGTGCGGAGGCTGCACAGCCGTTCTTCAATGCGACCTACAAGCTGATGGCGGAGATCGCAGCGGAGGATCCGTATTTCAACTCCCAGTATGTTCACAAGCGGATGGAAAACGGTGCAGTACTGCTGATCGTGATCGCAGGTGACAGGGGACTGGCAGGCGGCTTCAACTCCAATGTGCTGAAAATGGCACAGGCGAGAATTGACGAAGTCAAGGCACAGGGCGGCAACCCCATCGTCATGCCCATCGGTCAGAAAGCGGTGGACTATTTTGCAAGACATGAGGTCAAGGTGCTCAAAGCCTATGACCATGTGGCAGAGCATGCAAGCATTTATCTTGCAATGGATATGGCAGAGCTTGTGCTCCAGAATTATGAGCGTCATGAATCCCTCCAGAGCGTCGAGATGGTCTATACGAATTATGTATCCCCTCTGGTGCAGGAAGCCCAGAAAATCGGCATGATCCCTCTGGAAAACCTCGCCGGCAGCCATCCACGCAATTGTGCCGTGGAATATGAGCCGTCCGCAGAGGAGGTCTTTGACCGGCTTGTACCGCAGTATCTGGCAGGTCTGATCTACGGCGGTATCGTGGAATCCTTTGCCTCCGAACAGGCGGCAAGACGTACCGCAATGGAAAATGCAACCGACAATGCGGAAGAAATGATCGACAGCCTGTCCCTCCTGTACAACCGTGCAAGACAGGGTGCGATCACACAGGAACTCACAGAAATCGTTGGCGGTGCGAATGCACAGAACTAATGCAACGGATTCAAAAGGCGAAGCCTTTGGCGGGTTGAGGGTACGCAGTACCCTCCCATATAGCCCCTCCCCCTCAGGGGGGAGGGGCTGGGGTGGGCAGCTTCAGGGTGCTCGCCCCGAAAAATAGCTGTATTTAAGCCAAATCATAAGGAGAAGCTATGAACAATATAGGAAAAATCGTGCAGATCATCGGTGCGGTCGTGGACGTTCGCTTTGCGAAGGAAAGACTGCCCCGTCTGCTCAATGCCATTACTGTGGATAACCACGGAACCAAGCTCGTTCTCGAGGTTGCACAGCATATCGGCGATGATATTGTCCGCTGCATTGCCATGAGCAGCACGGACGGACTTGTCAGAGGCATGGATGCACTCGATACCGGTGCACCCATCACCGTTCCCGTTGGTCGGGAAACACTCGGCAGAATGTTCAACCTGCTCGGTGATGCCATTGACGAAAAACCAGCCCCCGAAACTGCACAGCAGTGGGCGATCCATCGGGAAGCTCCCAGCTATGAGGAGCAGACCGCTTCCAATGAAGTACTCGAAACCGGCATCAAGGTCATCGACCTCATCGCACCCTACCTCAAAGGCGGTAAGATCGGTCTGTTCGGCGGTGCAGGTGTCGGCAAAACCGTACTCATTCAGGAACTTATCAATAACGTTGCCAACCAGCACGGCGGCATCTCCGTATTCACCGGCGTTGGTGAGCGTACCCGTGAGGGCAACGACCTCTATAACGAAATGCAGGAAAGCGGCGTTATCGATAAGACCGTCCTCGTGTACGGTCAGATGAACGAACCCCCCGGAGCAAGAATGCGTGTGGGTCTGTCCGGTCTTACCATGGCGGAATACTTCCGTGATGAAGAAGGTCAGGACGTGCTTCTGTTCATCGACAATATTTTCCGCTTCACACAGGCAGGCTCCGAGGTGTCCGCACTGCTCGGACGTATGCCCTCCGCCGTTGGCTACCAGCCGACACTTGCCACCGAAATGGGTGCTTTGCAGGAGAGAATCACTTCCACCAATAAGGGTTCCATCACCTCCGTTCAGGCGGTCTATGTCCCTGCGGATGACCTGACTGACCCGGCTCCGGCAACCACCTTTGCACATCTGGACGCAACCACCGTTCTGTCCCGTCAGATCGCTTCTCTGGGTATCTATCCGGCAGTGGATCCGCTGGAAAGTACATCCAGAATCCTCGCTCCCGAAGTGGTCGGCAAGGAGCATTATGAAACCGCGAGAGCCGTGCAGACCATCCTCCAGAGATATACGGAGCTTCAGGACATCATCGCCATCATGGGTATGGAAGAGCTGTCCGAGGAGGATAAGCGGACAGTCATGCGTGCAAGAAAGATCCAGCGTTTCCTCTCCCAGCCGTTCTCCGTTGCGGAGCAGTTCACCGGTATGGAGGGCAAGTATGTGCCGCTGAAGGAAACCATCCGTGGTTTCAAGGAGATCATCGAGGGCAAGCATGATGACCTGCCCGAATCCGCATTCCTCTTTGTCGGCACGATCGACGAGGCAGTGGAAAAAGCAAAGAGCATCCAGGAATAAGGTCAGGAGGGGAGAGCCATGAAAACCTTTCGACTCCAGATCATCACGCCCGACAGGATCCTGTTTGACGGTGATGCCGTCCAGCTTACCGCAAGAACCACCGAGGGCGATGTGGGCATTCTTGCAGGGCATACACGGTATGCCGCAGTGCTGAAAACCGGTGTACTCACCATAAAACTTGAAAACGGCGAAACACGCACAGCCGCAGTTGCCGGCGGTGCCCTGAAGGTTTCCGACGAAAAGACGACCGTTATCACCACCGCCGCAGAATGGGCGGAGGAGATCGATGCAGACTGGGCTGAGCGTTCCCGTCAGGATGCACTCCACAAGGTCGAGCAATACAAGAACGAGCCGGACCGTCAGGAACGTGCCAACCTCAAGCTCCAGCGTGCCCTCAACCGCCTGCGTGTATCCGGCAGGGATCCCAAGGTCACACAGAACAAATAAAACCCAAAAGACTGCTGTACATCCGTATGGCAGTCTTTTTGCGATTTGAGGGTCACTCCCTCGCTGGATCTCCCGTCCAACACATCATGAAGATTGTCGGAATTCCTCTTAGGAGAATGATATTATTGAACAAACCCCAACGTTCAAAATCCCTATTCTTTTGTAACCTTTACCATAATTTGAAATCTCCGTGCTTTTTTGCAAGAAAATTGTCAAATACCACTTGACAACTTTTATAAAAGAGTGGTATAATAAATGTACCGCACGGGGAGTACACTTGTATGCCGTGTGTGGAATTTTGACGAGGAGGTTTTTTAACAATGGCGTTAAAGAATCAGTATTTGGTAGATCTGCTGGCAAGAGTTGAAAAGAGAAATCAGGGCGAGCCTGAGTTCATTCAGACCGTAACTGAGGTTCTGGAGTCTCTGGAAGCGGTCGTAGAAAAGAGACCCGATCTGGTAGAAGCAGGCGTACTTGAGAGAATCGTAGAGCCGGAGCGTCAGATCACATTCCGTGTTCCGTGGGTGGATGACAATGGTAAGGTTCAGGTAAACCGTGGCTTCCGTGTACAGTTCAACTCCGCAATCGGTCCGTACAAGGGCGGTCTGCGTTTTGCTCCCAATGTATACAGCGGTATCATCAAGTTCCTCGGTTTTGAGCAGATTTTCAAGAACTCCCTGACATCCCTGCCCATGGGCGGCGGCAAGGGCGGTTCCGACTTCGATCCGCAGGGCAAGTCCGATGCAGAAGTAATGCGTTTCTGCCAGAGCTTCATGACAGAGCTGTTCCGTCACATCGGTCCGAACCTCGATGTTCCGGCTGGTGACATCGGTGTAGGTGCTCGTGAGATCGGCTATATGTTCGGTCAGTACAAGAGACTGGCAAATGAGTTCACAGGCGTTCTGACAGGTAAGGGTCTGCAGTACGGCGGCTCCCTGATCCGTCCGGAGGCTACTGGTTACGGTGCTGTTTACTACACTGTTGAGATGCTCGAACACTTCGGCGACAGCATCAAGGGCAAGACCTTTGCAGTATCCGGCTTCGGCAACGTTGCTTGGGGTACCATCAAGAAGGTCAACGAGCTGGGCGGTAAGGTTGTTACCATCTCCGGTCCGGACGGCTACATCTATGATCCCGATGGCATCAGCACAGAGGAGAAGGTGGATTACCTGCTCGAAATGAGAGCTTCCTGCCGCAACCGTGTACAGGACTATGCAGACAAGTTCGGCGTAGAGTTTTTCGCAGGTCAGAAGCCGTGGGGCACTAAGGTTGACATCATCATGCCTTGTGCAACTCAGAACGAAGTTGGCATGGCAGAAGCTGAGCAGATCGTTGCAAACGGCATCAAGTACTATGTAGAGGTTTCCAACATGCCCACAACCAACGAGGCTGTTGCATACCTCAAGCAGAACGGTGTCATCGTTGCTCCCTCCAAGGCAGTTAACGCAGGCGGCGTAGCAGTTTCCGGTCTGGAAATGTCCCAGAACTCCATGCGTTACAACTGGACAGCAGAAGAGGTTGACGAGAAGCTCAAGGGCATCATGAAGAATATCTTCAAGTCCTCCGTTGAAGCTGCTGCTGAGTACGGCATGGAAAATGACCTCGTTGCAGGTGCAAATATTGCCGGCTTCCTGAAGGTTGCTGAAGCAATGAAGGCTCAGGGCTGTGTATAATCCCTGAAACCCTACCTATTATAATAGAAAGCCTGCTGCGGTGTGCAGCAGGCTTTTTTCATGCAAGCAGGGAAACGGAGGGCGGAAGCACAGCGAGCTTTGCCCGTGTAAAGGTGCATGCCGATGGTGCAAGTGCTGTGACCGGCACGCCGTCCAGCTGTGCCGGAATCGTCAGAAAACTGGAAGTCCCACGGTGCAGCAGGAGCGTAATGCTCCCGTTTTCCGCAAGCCTTACCCAGTTTTCCGCCTCAGCGGATGTCCAGACCTTTGCAGTGCCCAGCCTTGCAGTGAAAGCGTCACTCCCATACCAGAATCTTCTGACAGGGGATGTGCCGAGGCAGATGTTCATGGTGTTCACCTCCCTTCAAACAAGGGAAGATCGAAGGGAAAAGTTGCACGTTTGTGTGCAACAGATAGAAAAAAAACGTTGAATTCTGAACAAATATGGAAATCTCTTGACATTTGCAGGAAAACGTTGTACAATTAAAGTACAAATTTCTTTTGAGAGGGGAAGTTATTATGAAAAAAGCAATTGCATTTGTGACAAGCCTTGCACTCTGTGCAGCAGCGGCTGTGGCACCTGTGCAGAACCTGTTCACAGCTCCCGTTGAGGTGCAGGCAGCTGCCAATGCTGACTACAACTACGGCGAAGCTCTCCAGAAGTCCATGTTCTTCTATCAGGTACAGCAGTGCGGTGTCCTGCCGGAATGGAACGAGGTCACATGGAGAAGGGACTGCATGGTGAATGATACTGTTCCCGGCGGTTGGTTCGATGCCGGCGACCATCTGAAATTCACTCTGACCAATGCCTATGCCGCAATGACACTCGGCTGGGGTCTGCTCCAGTATCCCGAGGGCGTGGAAAAGGCAGGTCAGACCGAAATGTACAAGAATCACCTCGAATATGTCCTCGATTACCTCGTACTCTGCGACCGTGGCGACGAGATCGTCTACATGATCGGCGATGGCTCCTTCGACCACGTTTGGTGGGGCTCCTGCGAAGTGTATATGGATAAGTTCGAGCTGATGACCGGCGAAACCGTTCGTCCGGAATATACCTGTCAGGACAGCTGTATTCAGGGTCAGATGGCAGCGGCTCTCGCTCAGGGCTATATGATCTTCAAGGACTCCGAACCGGAAAAGGCTGAGAATTACCTCACCCACGCAAAGGATCTCTTTGATCGTGCCGATGCTTGGCGTTCCATCGGTGATGATACCGCTGAACACAGCTACTACAAGCCCTCCAGCTTCTATGATGACCTGTTCTTTGCTGCAAACTGGCTGTATATGGCAACCGGCGAGCAGTCCTATCTGGATAAGTGCGAGAGCGATTATATCCCGAATCTCGGCAAGGAATCCCAGTCCGATGAGCTGAAGTTCACATGGGGCTACTGCTGGGATGACGTACAGCAGGGCGGTACCCTCCTGTATGCAATGAACACCGGCAACGAAACATGGAAGGCACAGTTCAAGAAGCATCTTGAATACTGGACAACCGGTTACGGCGGCAAGCAGATCTCCTACACTCCCGACGGTCTGCCGTGGCTGTTCCAGTGGGGTTCTCTGCGTCACGCAACCACCACCGCTTTCCTTGCATATGTGGCAGTTGATGAGCTGTTCGCAGATGATGCAGCAGCAGTTGAAAAGTACACCACATTTGCAGATAATATCATGAACTATGCATTCGGTGACAATGATCTGGGTCTGAGCTATATCGTTGGTATGGGCGATAAGTACCCGCAGGCATGGCATCACAGAACCTCCTCCGGTGCATGGAATGACAAGTGGAGCAACATCGGTCAGACCGAGGGCGAGGATGCAAAGCCGCATGCACATGTACTCTATGGTGCACTCTGCGGCGGTCCCGACCAGACCGGCAGCTATTCCGATAAGATCGGCGATTATCAGTATACTGAGGTTGCCATCGACTACAACGCAGGCTATACCTCCGCACTCTGTGCAATGGTAGAGAAGTACGGCGGCACATCCGATGCTGCATTCCCGCCGACCGAAACTCCCAAGTGGAATGAATTCTTTATGAGAGCTTCCATCAACCAGACCGGCAGCAGCTACACAGAGGTCAAGGCATTCGCTATGAACCACTCCGCATGGCCGGCAAGACAGATCAAGGATCTCTCCTACAACTACTACTTCGACATTACCGAGCTTGTGGATGCAGGCTTCTCCATCAATGATGTTTCCGTTAGGGTCGGCTATGACCAGCATTCTTCCGATAAGGGTGCGATCTCTATTTCCGATCCCATCCAGTACGATGGCAATATCTACTACGTCAAGCTCTCCTTCGCTGACGGCAGCGTGGTAATGCCCACCGGTCAGTCCGAGCATCGCTCCGAGTGCCAGTTCCGCATCTCCATTCCGGATAACCTCGGTGCAACATGGGATGCCTCCAACGACTACTCCTTCCAGACCCTCGAACAGGGCGGCGAGGATGCAATGGTGGATACTCCCTATATTACAATGTATGACGGTGACACCCTTGTCTGGGGTACTGAGCCGGACGGCACAACTCCCGACGATGTACAGCCCACCACCCCCACAGAGCCTGACACTGAAGCTCCCACAGACTATGACACTGAAGCTCCCTCCGAGGAAACAACTGAATCCCAGCAGGGCAGCGTGACTGACGTGCTCTATGGTGACGTAAACCTTGACGGTGCTGTCAGCATTGCAGACGTTCTCACTCTGAACAAGTGCCTGCTCGGTGCAGGTGAGGAGCTTTCCGAGGAAGCAGCCGCTTGTGCGGACGTTGACCTCGACGGCAAGCCCACCTCTGCGGATTCTCTGAACATCCTCAAATTCGCAATCAAGATCATCAAGGCACTCCCCGTAGCATAATTTTTCAGCTGCCCTGCTTTTGCAGGGCAGTTTTGTCTGTCGAAAAACTTCAACAGGTTCAAAGGGCTTTGCCCTTTGGCGGGTGGAGGGTACGCAGTACCCTCCAAACATAGCCCCTCCCCTCGGGGAGGGGTTGGGGTGGGGGCAGTTACAGGATGTCCAGCCCTAAGAAAAAGGACTTTTTCTACAAGCTGCCCTGCTTTTGCAGGGCAGTTTTGTCTGAACTGCCGACGAATGGAAGTTTTCCACATTTTTGTCGAAAGTGCACAAAAAGAAAACCTCGACTTTAGATTATATTCCGAAAATGAAAAAAACCCTTTACTTTTTTGGTTAAATATACTATAATTAACATGATAGGAAAAACGCTGCATTCCTAAACGCTTGGAATCAGGCGGATTTCCTTCGAGTCCGAAAACGCATCCGATTGCACTGTCGGATGCAACAACCATTTAATTTTTATGGGAGGGTAAAACAATGCTGAAGACAAAGATCGGCAAGAAGCTCGCTGCAAGTGTTACCGCACTCGCAATGGTAGCAAGTGCATCCGCAGCTTCTATCACAACCCTGACAGCCTATGCTGGCGAAATGCTGGGCGAGGGTACATTTAACGAGGGTGCAGGTCTGCCCTGGCATATCTGCGAAAACGGTACAGGTTCTATGGCGTTCACCATCGACGATGGCATGTACTCCATCCTGATCAAGAACCCCGGCGGTGCTTCCAACGGCGGTGAGGACAGATGGGACTGTCAGTTCCGTCACAGAGGTCTGACCATCACCTATGGCAACACCTATCGTCTGACCTACTCCGTATACACCACAAATGCTGGTTATATGTATGCGAAGATGGGCGACATCACAAACGATGACTGCGAGTACTGGCATAACAACGGTCAGCCTCTGGCTATGGAGTTCCCCGGCAACGACGCAACTCAGGAAGAGGTTGAGAATGCACTGAAGTCCGCTTCTCCGTCCGGTTCCAAGGTTGAGTACTGGGAAGGCTGGGACAAGTGGAAGACACAGCAGATCTCCGCTAATAAGTGGACAACATTCGCATGGGAATTCACCATCGACAAGTCCGCAATGAACAACATTCAGTCCCATCCGGATGGCAAGGGCACTGTTGAGTGGACATTCCACTTTGGCGGTGACGGTACATTTACTGATAACCCCTGCTTCCCTGAGAACACCATTCTGAAGTTCGATAACCTCGTTCTGATGGATATGACTGGTTCTGAAGGCGACTGGGTTCCTCCGGAGGTGCTTCCGGAAGTAGGCATCCAGACAAACCAGGTTGGTTACTTCACAAAGCTGAACAAGGAAGCTACACTCTCTGTTGAAGAGGGCGATTCCGCAGCTAAGGAGTTCACAGTATATGACTCCACAGGTAAGGCTGTTTACACAGGTCAGACATCCGGCTACAAGAAGGATGATGCTTCCTGGACATACTCCCAGCTGATCGACTTCTCTGAGGTGACTGCTGAGGGTGAAGGCTTCTACATCGAGTGCGATGGCAAGAAGTCCCTGCCGTTCGCAATCGGCAACGACATCTATGATACTCTGGTAACAGATGCAATGAACTACTTCTATCTGAACCGTTCCGGTATCGAGATCGTTGAGTCCTCCGTTGCTAACGCTGGTAAGAATGATTCCAAGGCTGCTCTGACTCGTAAGGCTGGTCATGATCCGGATAAGGCATACATCACTGATGAGTGGGTATTCATCTACACTGAGGACCCGGTAGCAAACGGCACTTATACAAAGAGCATTGACGTTTCCGGCGGTTGGTATGACGCTGGTGACTACGGTAAGTACGTTGTAAACGGCGGTGTTTCCATGTGGACACTGGCTAACATGTACGAGCGTTCTCTGTACAACGGCGACACCTCCAGATGGGGCGATGACGGCAAGACCGTTTACACTCTGCCTGAGACCGGTGACGGTGTACCGGATATCCTGAACGAGCTGATGTGGGAAGCTGAGTTCTTCCTGAAGATGCAGCGTGATGACGGCATGGTTTACCACAAGATGCATGACTACAAGTGGACTGCTCTTGGTGTAATGCCCTATGCTGAGTCCGATGATGAGAAGCTGCTGGCTGTACAGTTCCCGAACCGTATCATCAAGCCTGTAACCTACGCTGCAACTCTGAACGCAGCTGCTGCTCTGGCACAGCTCTCCAGACTGCTCGAGGATTCCAACTCTGCTAAGGCTGCTGAGTACCTCACAGCTGCTGAGAAGGCATACAAGGCTGCTAAGGACGCATATGTTGCTAAGTACAAGGACATTTACGCTGACGTAGTAGGCGACCCGAGCAACGACCCGGCATTCGCTCCTCTCGATCAGAACAAGGGCGGCGGCCCCTACGGTGATACTCAGGTTTCTGACGAATTCTACTGGGCAGCATGCGAGCTGTACATCACTACAGGCAACAAGGATTACTATGCAGACGTAACTGCTTATCCGAAGGCATTCGACGTTACCACTAACCTGGTCGGCGGTGAGAACCAGGGCTCCTTCACCTCCTTCACATGGGGTACTCTGGCAGCTCTCGGTACTGCATCTCTGGCTATGAATCCTGATGTTCTGACTGATTCTGAGGTTAAGACCATCACTGAGGCTTTCCAGGCTGCAGCTGACGACTATCGCAAGCAGCAGGCTGCTTCTCAGTACGGTACTCCCTACAGAGGCGTTGACTATAAGACAACTGTAACTCTGATCGAGGGTGACAGCTACTCTGATAAGACATTCGTTCTTGAGGGCGGTTATGAGTGGGGCTCCAACTCCATGGTTGTAAACAACGCAATCATCATGGGTCTGGCTTATGATCTGACTGACGACGTTGACTACCTGAACGGCGTAGCTGAGGCTATGGACTACATTCTGGGTAGAAACGCAAACGAGAACTCCTTCGTAACAGGCTATGGTGTTGACGGTTACACAACCGAGAATCCTCACCACAGATACTGGTGCCACGAGATGAAGAACGACTGGCCTTGGGCTCCGTCTGGCTGTCTGTCCGGTGGTATGAACTCCAACATGAACGACCCGATGATCCAGGGTGCTGGTTACAAGATCGGCGACCTCGCTCCGATGCTCTGCTATCTGGATAAGAACGACGCTTGGTCTGTAAACGAAATCACCATCAACTGGAACTCTCCTCTGGCATGGGCTGCTGCATTCCTCTCTGAAGAGGCTGCTGGCGGTAAGACATCCGAGGATGATACAGAGGATACAGGCAGCGACGAGCTGATGCTCGGTGACGTAAACTGCGATGGTAAGGTAAGTATCGCTGACGTTCTGACTCTGAACAAGAATCTGATGGCTGGTGAGACTCTGTCCAAGCAGGGCGAGCTGAATGCTGACGTTGACCAGGATGGCAAGCCCACATCTGCTGACGCTCTGAACATCCTGAAGTACACAATCATGATCGTTACCTCTTTCCCGGTATAATTGATTGAGCGTACACTGATAAAACAAAACAGAACGGCGAAAGCCGTTCTGTTTTTTTATTTGACATAGATGTCAGAACCCGTTCCGATCTCACCCTCCAGTGTATAGATCATATGACAGGTCATGCCGTTTTCATCCGAAGAATAGACGATTTCCCGATCGAGGATGCTCACGTCCTGCAAAAAATTCTTCTCATACCGGACAATGGCAGTATTGAGAGCAAGCAGGGTATCTTCCTCGGTTCTCGTGAGGATCTCCGTTTGCGTTTCACTGAAGGTCTGCAGCACGATCCCGAACGGGAGCGTCTGCCCGAGAAAGGAAAACGGCGTATATACGACATTTTCCCGATATTCGGAAAACCCGTGGTTTCCGCTGTTCAGTGGGATCTCCGCCGTAAAGAGCCGGAGAAACCGCCGGACGTGGAAATCTTCCGTATCCGAGGTTTCCGAGTGCACGAAATACTCCGAAAGTTCAGCCTCTTTCTGGTAAATGCCCGTGATGCTGGCGTTCGCATGATGGTAGGTGACATGCCCCTTCTCATCCTCATACACGCCGCTGACGATCATTTCGCCCGCCGCAACGCCATCCCCGATCAGGTGCACAAGATGCCCGCTGTAAACACGCACGTCCGTGATCTGTGCATCGTACATCGAAACGATATTCGAGGGTGTTCGTTCATCGAGCATGGGGATTTTTGGCGTAGCTTCGGCGATTTCCACGACGATCCGGTTTCCGCTGCTGCGGATGCCCGCCCATGCGATCTCCGGCACGTTCGTGCGGAGCCTGCGTTCACATCTGGTCATGTCAATGCTCCCGATCCACGCCCCCTGTGAAAGCCCTCCGCTTTCGAGCACACTCAGGATCACCGAGTCAGAAACCGCAGTATTTCCACGAATTTCGATCGTCACCACAATATTGGAAAGGTAGAACATCAGCCCGATGCAGCAGAGCAGCCCGATGGGAATGCCAAACCGCAGACGGTACCTCCGCAGCCACGAGGTCAGGGAAGAACGGGGGCTTGCTGTGATGGCAACACCGTGAGAATCGGCGATCTGCCGCAGTTTTGTCAGCTCGGACATACGGATCCGACAGAGAAACACGTCCCCCTTGCAGTGTTGGTGCGTGCAGATCATGTCGCTCTGACGAATGGCATTGATGAATGGATAGATTTTTCCGCCGGAAGCGGAAATATCGCAGTACTGACGGATTTTCCCCATATTGCTACCTCTTTTCCTGCAATTGTACGGAGGAGATCGTGCCGGTCACAAGCACGCTGCTGTCATTGTAGTCGGAAACACGCAGCTCCGTGCCCCAGACCTCCACGATCATATCCCTCGTGCGGAGCCGCACCAGCACATCATTGTATTCAAGGATCTGCATGCAGTTTTCCACACGCAGCTCCCGATTTCCGCATAGATTCAGGTAGGTTTCCAAGTAGACAAGACTTCGCATGGTACGCTTCCAATGCTTTCCCAAAATGATCACCTCAGTGCAATTTATGAGCAGAGCTGCGAAAATATGCCGCATATCCGAGAAAAAACGCACATAAAATGCAGCAGGTGATAGCTATGAAAAAATGGAAAGGATGCAGTCTGCTTGTCTGCATCGCATTATTTGCCGCCGCTGTGTATTCGCACACGGAGGTCGCACAGGCGGTCGTTGCCGCCGGAAACCGCTGTGTGATGGTCATTATCCCATCACTCTACCTCTGCTCCGTCCTCGCCTCTTTCTGCATCCGCACAGGACTGCTCGAAGCGGCGGCAGTCCCTTTGAACGGACTGTGCCGGAAGCTTTTGCGGATGGATGGAATTTTTCTCCTGATACTGCTGTTTTCACAGGTTGCCGGCTATCCGGTCGGTGCACAGCTCGTGCGGCAGATGCTTGAAAAGGGGAGCATTACAGCGTTGCAGGCAAGGCGGATGCTCTGCTGCTGCTTCGGCTGCGGCCCTGCGTTTCTGCTCGGAACAGTCGGCGGCTGCCTTGGTACGGAGGCATGCGTCCTCCTCATGGCAGCGGTGATCCTGCCGAATTTCGTCCTCGGGCTTGTCCTCATGCGTGGCTGCCGTGCGGATGCCGGCAGCCGTGAGCTTTCCCTCCATGCGTCCGACCTCACTGCAGCAGCACAGTCCGGAGCAGCCGCAATGCTGAAAATTCTCACAATGATCGTACTTTTTGCCGCATTGACGACAATGTTCCGCACATCCTCCTATCTTCCGGATGCCGCCGCACCCCTCCTTGAAATCAGCAATCTGACGGAGTTTCTGCGGCAGGGTGGGGGACTTCCGGCAGCGGCGGCGTTCCTTTCGTTCGGGGGACTGTGCGTACATGTACAGAATGCGGCGATCTATGGAGAAAACTTTCCCTTTCTGAACTTCTGGACAGCACGGCTCGGCTGTGCGGCATGCACCTATTGGCTCTGCCATTTCGGACTGCGTTTCTGCTTCGGAACAGCGGCATTTCCGACCGCTTTGCAGTTGCAGCCGTATGAGCCAAAGCTGACACAGGAGGGGATCCTTCCCGTCCTCTGTCTGGTCGTGATGGCGTTGCTTTTATTGGATAAAGCATCCCTGACGGGAAAAAATTGAAAAAACACAGCCATTTTCCAACAAATCATTGACAAATTGGGGAAAATGCGTTACAATAGAAGTGTATAGGACTGTTTTGCAGTCCGAATGCTCGTGATAAAAAAGAGGAGGTATTATCATGAAATTATGGAACAAACTGACTGCGTTCGTCACTGCACTGACGATCTGTGCCGGTACTGCCGGTGCGGTCACATTGAACACAAGGGCAGCCGATGACTGCAATGATGACTGGCTGCATGCAGTCGGCAGCCGTCTGTACGATCAGGACGGCAACGAGGTCTGGCTGACTGGTGCGAACTGGTTCGGCTTTAACTGCGGTGAAAACTGCGTGCACTATCTCTGGAGTGTGGATGTGGATGATGCACTGTCATCCATCGCCGACCACGGCATCAACGTGCTCCGTATCCCGATTTCCACAGAGCTGCTCTATTCCTGGATGAACGGCACACCGAACCCCGTATCCAGTGTGCAGGCAAACAATGACCCTGCCTACACCATCAATCCCGATTTCTGTGATGCAAGCGGTGAGCTGAAGGACAGCATGGCGATCTTTGATGTCATTATGCAGAAGTGCAAGACCTACGGTCTGAAGGTCATTCTCGACGTGCACAGCCCGACAGCACACAACTCCGGTCATAACTACAACCTCTGGTACTACCATCCGGATGCAGGAAGCTCCGATACCATGGCGATCATGCCCGACGGTACAGAAGTGACCTCTGAAATGTGGATGGATACCCTCGTGTGGATCGCAGAAAAGTACAGCAACGATGATACCATCATTGCCTATGACCTGAAGAACGAGCCGCACGGCAAGGGTCAGGAGGGTGCTGCCGCTGCAAAGTGGGACGGCTCCACCGATGAAAATAACTGGCCGTATGCGGCAAAAACCTGTGCCGACAAGATGCAGAAGGTCAACCCCAATGCCCTGATCTTCATTGAGGGCGTGGAGCAGCAGGTGCGTAATGACAGCTTTACATGGGGTCAGCCCGACTCCAAAACCAACCCCCCGTATTATCCGGGCTGGTGGGGCGGTCAGTTCAGAGGTGTGCGTCAGTACCCTGTGACACTTGAAGCAACCGGCACCAGCAAGATCGTGTATTCTCCCCATGACTACGGCCCGTCCGTTTATGCTCAGACATGGTTTGATAAGGATTTCACCAGACAGACCCTGCTGGACGACTATTGGTACGATACATGGGCATTCATCAATGAGGAGGAGATCGGTCCGCTGTTCATTGGTGAATGGGGCGGTCACATGGACGGTGCGGAAAACCAGAAGTGGATGACGCTCCTGCGTGACTATATGATTGACAAGCACATCAACCATACATTCTGGTGCCTGAATACCAACTCCGGCGACACCGGCGGTCTGTGGACTGCAATGGGCTTTTCTCCGGCAACCGGCTCCACCATTGAGTGGGACGAGGACAAATATGGTCTGATGGAGGAATCCCTCTGGCAGACCGACAGCGGCAAGTACATCGGTCTTGACCATGCACGTCCGCTGGGTCTGAACGGCACCGGTATTTCCGTATCTGAATTCTATGCAAGCGGTGAGTCCAGCAACCTCGATGCAGGCGGCAAGACCGACCCCGTTCCGGTAGAAACCACCGAGCCGCAGGAAACCACGGAAGAACCGACTGAAACCACACAGCCGCCGACCTATGCACCCACTGCGGCTGTGTATGGTGATGTCAACGAGGATGGACAGGTTGGCATTGCCGATGTACTGCGTCTGAATCTCAGCCTGCTTACAGGTGAGGAGCTTTCCGAAAATGCGGCAATCAATGCCGATGTGGATCTCGATAATAAGCCCACCGCTGCGGATGCACTGAATATCCTGAAATTTGCGGTTAAGATCATCACAGAACTGCCTGTGAAGTAAGAAAGGGAGCATCATTATGAAAATCTGGAAATCCATCGCTGCGGCTGCGGCAGCACTGACGCTCTGTGTCAGCACGCTTTCTGCCGGCGTTGCAGCTTCAATGAAAACCAATGCTGTCGATGACGGCAATGATGACTGGCTGCATGCAGTCGGCAGCCGCCTGTATGATAAGGACGGCAACGAAGTCTGGCTGACCGGTGCGAACTGGTTCGGCTTCAACTGCTCTGAAAACTGTGCACACGGCATGTATGCCGCTGACGTGGATGTATTCCTGTCCAATGTTGCAGACAAAGGTGTCAACATCATCCGTTTCCCCATCTCCTCGGAGCTTCTGGTTTCGTGGATGGAGGGCAGCCCCAACCCTGTATCCAGCGTGCAGGCATCCTACAGCCCGCCAGAGGATATTATCGGTGAGGATGGTTCCATAACTCCTGCCGGCAGCTATGGCAATATCAACAGGGAATTTGCGGAAGCGGACGGCAAGACCCTGAAAAACAGTATGGAGATCTTTGATGTCATCATGCAGAAGTGCAAGAAGTACGGCATCAAGGCAATGATCGACATTCACAGCCCCCACTCCGACAACTCCGGTCATAACTATGAGCTGTGGTACGGCAAGGCTGGCGTGACAACGGACGTATGGATCGAAACACTCGTATGGCTGGCAGACAAGTACAGCAACGATGATACCATCATTGGCTATGACCTGAAGAACGAGCCGCACGGCAAACGTGCTTATGATGCCACCTGCCCTGACAATATCGCAAAGTGGGACGGCACCACCGATGAAAATAACTGGGCATATGCTGCAACCAAGTGTGCAAATGCCATTCTCGAAGTCAACCCCAATGCCCTGATCTTCATCGAGGGCGTGGAACAGTACCCCAAGACCGAAAAGGGCTACACCTATGATACTCCCGACATCTGGGGTGCATCCGGTGACGCTTCTCCGTGGCATGGTGCATGGTGGGGCGGCAACCTGCGTGGTGTGCGTGATTATCCCATCGTGCCCGATTCCGGTACAAGCCAGATCGTATATTCTCCCCATGACTACGGCCCGTCCGTTTATGCTCAGACATGGTTTGACAAGGACTTCACCACACAGACCCTGCTGGATGACTACTGGTATGACACATGGGCATATATCGTGGAAGAGGACATTGCTCCGCTGCTGATCGGTGAGTGGGGCGGTCATATGGACGGCGACAAGAACCAGAAGTGGATGGAACTTCTGCGTGACTACATGATCGAAAACCATATCAACCACACATTCTGGTGCCTGAACCCCAACTCCGGCGACACCGGCGGTCTGCTGAGCTACGACTTCACCACATGGGATGACGAGAAGTACGGTCTGTTCGAGCTTTCTCTCTGGCAGACAGCAGAAAGCGGCAAGTACATCGGTCTTGACCACCAGAAGCCGCTGGGCGTGAACAATACCGGCATCAGCGTTTCCGAGTACTATGCAAGCTATGCAGCATCCGAGGGCAGCAACCTTGATGCAGGCGGCAGCACTCCGCCCATCGAGATCGAAACCAATGCTCCCACAGAAACCGATGCTCCCACGGAAACACAGAAACCCACCGAAACTACCAAGGAAACGGATGGAACCAACGCATCCCCCGATGACGTTGTATATGGCGATGTCAACGAGGACGGTGCTGTCAGCATTGCGGATGTACTGAGTCTGAACCTCAGTCTGCTTGCTGGTGAATCCCTCACTAAGACCGGTGCAGTGAATGCGGACGTGGATCTGGACGGTACACCGTCCTCCGCAGACGCACTCACCATCCTGAAATTTGCCATCGGCATCATCAAGGAACTTCCGGTATAATCCCGTACCAAAGAACCCTGCCGCACACAGCGGCAGGGTTCTTGCTCTGCTTGCATAAAAAGAAAGCCCCCGCAAAACGGGAGCTTTCAGACGCATTCGCCCATACGGGTTCTGCATTGGCGTTCCTGAGGTGATTCGAACACCCGACCTACCGCTTAGGAGGCGGTCGCTCTATCCAGCTGAGCTACAGAAACACTGCTCTTTCATTATAGCATATTCACCAAAAAATTGCAAGCCCAATTTTCAGATTGTCCGCCAATTTCTGTTTTTTGTGCAAGTTGATGAAAAACAGGAGCCTATCAGGGTCGTTTCGGGGTCGAAATCGAGGAAGTTCCGTGCAAAATATCTAAAAATGGAAAAGTTACCGTTTTGTAACAAATGAAAAAAAACGGCAAAAAAGTATACGATGTGCACAAAAATTGGGAATGTTTTTTGTACACAACATTCAAAAAAAATGAAAGAATGGATTTTTGCATTGACTTTTTGGGCAGAGTGTTGTATATTTATGTTATGAAAGCAATCGCAATAGGCGGTGCTGACAAAGCGAATGTACATCATTGTATTGAAGGTGTGTGAATGGTTTCAATTAAAGACATTGCTTTAAGATGCAACGTATCTGCGGCGACAGTCAGTAAAGCACTGAACGATCACAGTGATGTAGGTCCTGCAACCAAGCAGCGTGTGCGTGAGGCAGCCAGAGAAATGGGGTACCTCCCGAATTCGATGGCAAGGGGACTCAAGACGAAGAAATCCTATAATATAGGAGTGCTCATGGTGGACAAGGCGAACAGCGGCTTGACCCATCACTACTTCTCTTCGATCCTCGACAGCTTCAAAGTGACGATGGAGCAGAACGGCTATGACCTGACTTTCATCAGCAGTCATGTCGGAGATATTTCCTGTTCCTACTACGAGCACTGCGTCTACCGTAATGTGGACGGCGTATTTGTTGCCTGTGTGGATTTCAGCACGGATGCAGTCAAGCAGCTTCTGGAAAGTGACCTTCCGGTCGTTTCCATTGACTATGTGGGCGAGGGCGGTTACGCAGTCGTTTCCGATAATGAGAAGGGCATGCGTGATGCTCTGGAGTTTGCACTCGGCTGCGGACACAGAAAGATTGCTTACATCTACGGCGAAGATTCACAGGTCACAAGTGCACGGCTTTCGGCATTCTACGATGTCATGCAGGCACATGGATGTGAAGTGTGTGAACTGCTTCTCAGACAGGCGAAATACCTCGACGGCGATCTCTCCTATCGGCTGACGCAGGAACTGCTCCAGTGCGGTGAACGCCCGACCTGCATTTTTTATCCCGATGATACCTGTGCTATAGCAGGCATGTCGGCAATCAGGGAGGCTGGGCTTACGATCGGCAGGGACGTGTCCGTGATCGGATACGACGGTACACCGCTGCTGAGAATGCTCAGACCCCATCTGACGACGATCCAGCAGGATACCGAAACGATGGGCAGAAAGGCAGCGGATATGCTTCTCAGACTGCTTCGCAAACAGGAGATCCTCACCGAGGAACGTGTCCAGTACTGCAGCGGCACGCTTCTGAAAGGGGAAACGGTGGAAACACCGGTTTAACTACGGAATATTATATTTCACAGGGAAATATAATAGATATATATTAAGGAGGAAATTACCAATGAGCAAACTGAAGAGAACACTTGCCCTGCTCGCAACACTGGCTATGGCTTCTACAGCATTCGTAGCTTGCGGCGGCGGCGACACAGAATCCAAGGAAGAGTCCAAGGCTGACAACAGTGCAGCAGAGTCCAAGGACGATGCAGGTGCAGAGTCTGAGGATGCAGGCACAGAGTCTGAGGATGCAGGCACTGAGGGTGCTGACCTCAAGCTGGCTGACGATGGCGACTGCCTGACAATCGTATGCTGGACTGACACTGACCTGAACAACATGTTCGACGTTTACACTGAGAAGAATGCTGATGCAGTTGTTGGCGAGACCATCAAGTATCAGAACTGCGGTATGAACGGCGGTGAGGCTTCCACACAGTATGCTACATACCTGAACAGCGGCGACGACGTTGACCTGTTCGTAGCAGAGGCTGGCTGGATCCTGAACTACATCAACGATGATTCTTTCGCAGCTCCGCTGTCCGATCTGGGCATCACAGAGGCTGACTATGCAGATGCATATGACTACACTGTAAAGATCGCTACAGACAACAACGGCGTTCTGAAGGGTGCTTCCTGGCAGGCAGCAGCAGGCGGTTTCTGCTACAACACAGACATCGCTTCTGAGAAGCTGGGTATCACAACTCCTGAGGATATGCAGGCAGCAATCGGCAGCTGGGATGGCTTCAAGGCAACTGCTGAGCAGCTGAAGACAGCTACTGACGGTGCTGTAACAATGTGTGCAACACTCGGCGGTCTGTGGCAGTGCTTCTCCACAGCTACAGGTGCAGCTTGGGTTGATGGTACAACTCTGAACACCACAGCTGTTAAGGACTTCACAGCTATGGCTAAGGAAATGGTTGACGCTGGTTATGTAAATCCGGCTATCGATCAGTGGACAGCTGACTGGACAAACGTTGGTCTGAACGGCGAGACTCTGGGTTACTTCTACTCCACATGGTGCCTCGGTGCAGGTGCACAGCTCGAGCAGAACGGCGGCACAGCTGGTAACTGGAACATCGTTGTAGGTCCGCAGGAATACTTCTGGGGCGGTTCTTGGCTCTGCGTATCCCCGAACTGCGACAACGCAAAGATGGCTGCTGACTTCATCAAGACATTCACTGTTGATGCTACAACAATGGAAGAGTATGCTCTGTACTCTGGCGACTTCGTAAACAACAAGACTGCTATGAACAACATCGTATCCGCTGGCACAAACAGCAATGCTCTGCTGGGCGGTCAGGATCAGTTCGCAGTTCTGGCTGACGTAGCTGCTGGTATCGACATGAGTGCTACTATCTCCAAGTATGACCAGTCCCTGAAGGACACATACCTGCCGGCTCTGAGAGACAATATCGACAAGTCTGTTGACGAAGTAGTTGCTGCATACACATCTGATGCACTGGCTGCTAACCCCGACCTCTCTGCTGAATAATTCAGATTGGCAATTGGACGCAAGTCTTAATTAAACCACAAAATATGTGGCCTGTGGGGGTGTCATGCCCCCATAGGCACATGTTGTAATTTCATGTCGAGAGGGTGAAAGGAAATGGCGTCAGCTGCACAGCGTCGTATTAAGTCAATTAGCTATGCCAAGTATGGATATATGTTCATTGCACCTTTTTTCCTTGTGTACTGCTTTTTCCAGATTTGGCCTTTGATCTACACATTTATTCTGTCTTTCCAGGGCAACCAGGCTAATAACGGCCAGTGGGTTGGACTGGACAACTACAACACCATCCTTTTTGGTGAAGGTATGGCTGCCGGTGCTGCGGATCTCCGTGGAGAATTCCTGCAGTCCCTTGGTAACACTTTCATTCTTTGGTTCGGTAACTTCATTCCGCAGATCCTGCTTTCTCTGCTTCTTGCGGTTTGGTTTACTGATGCCACAGTAAAGCTGCCCGGTAAGGGCTTCTTTAAGGTAGTAATGTACATGCCGAACATCATCACTGCTGCATCCGTTGCTGCTCTGTATGTTAACCTGTTCGGTGACTCCAAGTACTACTTCATCAACGCAACACTCATGAACATGGGTTTGGCAGAACCGATCGCATTCGTATCCGATCCGGTGATCTCCAAGATCATGGTTATGTTCATTCAGACATGGCTCTGGTTTGGTAATACAATGATCATGCTGATGTCCGGTATCATGGGTATCAACCCGTCCCTGTTTGAGGCTGCTAATATTGACGGTGCAAACTCCAGACAGGTATTCTTCAGAGTGACTCTGCCCCTGCTGCAGCCGATTATGGTGTACACAATGATCACATCTATGATCGGTGGTCTGCAGATGTTCGATATTCCGTTCCTGTATCACACAGGTGCAAACTTCGACAGAGACCTCGAAACAGTTGCTGTATTCATTTACTACAACTTCAATAAGGGTACTGTTGAACAGGCAAACTACGGTTACGCTGGTGCTGCCTCCATCATTATCTTTGTGATCACTGCTCTGCTCGGCTCCTTCACATTCTATTTCAACCGTGACAAGGATGAAATTGCGAAGAAGAAGCAGCGTAAGAGAGCTATGAAGCAGTATAAGGCAAGGATGAAGCAAGGAGGTCTGTCATTATGAAGAACATGAAACAACAGTATGGACAGCCCAAGGATAATTACCATGCAAGAATTATGGCAAAGTCCATTGCGATCTTCTGCGTGTGCATTCTTCTGACTCTGATCTGTCTTGTTCCGATTTACATTCTGGCTGTTAACGCTACCCATGGTCACATGGATCTGGCTAAGAATCCGTCCAACTTCTGGTTCGGCAGCAGCATTGGTGACAACTTTGATACTCTGCTCGGTAAGGTAAAGACCGGTGCTGCACGTCAGTACTCCGGCTCCTTCGATGTAGTACAGGGTTATGTAAACAGCTTGCTCATCGCTGGCTGCACAACTGGTCTGACTGTATTCTTCTCTGCTATGACAGCGTATGGTCTGACTGTATATGATTTCAAGCTCAGAGGTGCCGCATACACTCTCATCATCACTGTTATGATGATCCCGATGCAGGTATCTTCCGCAGGTTTCGTAAGATTCATGTATTCTCTGGGTCTGATCAACAACTTTATTCCGCTGATCGTACCGGCAATTGCCGCACCAGCAGTTGTATTCTACATGCGTTCGTATATGAAGTCCTCGTTCCCGCTGGACATCGTAGAAGCGTCGAGAATTGACGGCTGCGGCGAGTTCCGTACCTTCCTGACCATCGCTATCCCGATGATGAAGCCGGCGATTGCTGTACAGGCAATCTTTGCATTCGTTGCAAACTGGAACAACTTCTACACACAGAACATGATCCTCAAGAGCGACAAGCTTGCTACCATGCCGATCATGGTAACCAAGGTACTCGGTTTCGACAAGAACGTAGACTACGGTGTAAACTACCTCTGCGTAACACTGTCCATTCTGCCGATCGTTGTGATTTATTTCTGTCTGTCCAAGTTCATCGTAGGCGGCGTAGCCCTCGGTGGTGTCAAGGAATAATCCGATCCGGATGTACTTACTTGAAATTTCAGAAATGCCCGTCTTTTCAGGCGGGTGTTTCTTTATAGTGTAGAAAAATGGGGCCTTTTGGGAGTGCATTGCAGCTGCATTCCGATCCTCTGACCCTCCAACATGAAAAAATCCCCCGATTTTCGGGGGATTTTGTGTTTATAATAATTCCATCTGATTTGCTTCTTCCAGATCCTTTGCAAGCTTTCCGGCAGCCGGAATACTCTTGATCCGGTAGCTCTGCACGGCGGTCAGGAATTCGCCCTCCGGAATCTCGGCAGAAACCACTGTCTGCTTTGCCTTGAGGTTCATCACCTGCACGCCCTGCGTGCTGCGGGTGGTCTTTTCTGCGATCTCCTCCGTGTTCACAAGAATGGCACGGTTGCCGCTGGAACGCAGGAGGATGTCCGTTTCTTCCAGCAGATGCAGCACCTTCACCAGCGGTGACTTATCCGAGCATGCACCCGTCAGCTTCCGGCGGTTGGTCTTGGTCGCATAGGAGGAAAGCGGAACTTTCGCAATTTTGCCGTTTTCAAACACAAACAGCAGCGTTCCGAAATACTCCGTGGTGCACACCATCGCACTCACATGCTCATCCTCATCAAATCCGAGCTTCGCCGGAATATAGTCACCCAGCAGACTCGCCTTGCTGTCCTCGAACATGCTCGCACGGGTCTTGTAGACCTGAGCACGGTCGGTGAAGAACAGCAGCTCAGTCTTATTGGAAGCCTGCACCACCTGTGCGATGCAGTCGCCCTCCTTGACCTTCTGCTCACCGCTCATGCGGAGCGACTGCGGCGTGATCTTCTTGAAATAGCCCTCCTTGGAGAGGAAGAGGTGCACGGGATAATCCGGCGTGTCATCCTCAACCGGAGTACTGTCCTCCTCGGTCGCATAGTAGAACATCGTTTTTCTAGGCTGTCCATATTTCTTGATGGTATCCTTCAGCTCGGCAATGATGATCTTCCGGATGCGTTCGGGCTTAGCGAGAATGTCCTCCATGTCCTCGATCTCCGCCTTGAGATCATCCACGTCCTTGATGCGGTTGAGGATGTACTGGCGGTTCAGGTGGCGGAGCTTAATCTCAGCGACATATTCCGCCTGAATTTCGTCAATTCCAAAGCCCTCCATCAGGTTCGGAACAACATTGGTTTCCTCCTCCGTGCCACGGATGATGGCAATCGCCTTGTCGATGTCGAGCAGGATCTGCTTCAGACCGAGCAGCAGGTGGAGCTTCTCTTTCTTCTTGTTCAGGTCGAAGAAAATTCTACGGCGAACACAGTCCTGACGGAATGCTGTCCATTCGTTGAGAATCTCACGCACGCCCATGACCTTGGGGGTGCTGCCGATCAGGATGTTGAAATTACAGCCGAAACTGTCCTGTAAGGGGGTCATGCGGAACAGCTTCTGCATGAGCTTGTCGGGATCAGTGCCACGCTTCACATCGATTGCGAGCCGGAAACCGTTCACGTCGATCTCATCACGGGCATAGGAAACCTCACGCAGCTTGCCCTGCTTAGAAAGCTCCGTGATCTTGTCCTTGATGGCTTCCAGCGTCGTTGTATAGGGAATTTCAGTCACCTCAATGCAGCCGGCAGCCTTGTCATAATTCCACTTCGCCCTGAGCTTGACACTGCCACGTCCCGTGTTGTAGATCCGCTTCAGCTCATCCTCATCATAGAGCAGGAAACCGCCGCCGGGGAAGTCGGGTCCCTTGAGCGTGGACAGAATGTCGTGCTTGGGGTTCTTCATCAGGGCGATGCAGGTTTCGCAGACCTCCTGCAGGTTGAACGGACAGATATTGCTTGCCATGGAAACGGCAATGCCCATGTTGGAATTGACCAGCACGGACGGAAATGCAGCCGGCAGCAGCGTCGGCTCCGGCATGGTATTGTCGTAATTCGGGACAAAATCAACCGTTTCCTTGTCGATATCACGGAACAGCTCCGCACAGATGGGAGCAAGCTTGACCTCGGTATAACGTGCGGCAGCATACGCCATATCACGGGAATACTGCTTACCGAAGTTACCCTTGGAGTCCACATACGGGTGCAGCAGGCTCTGGTTGGCACGGGTCATACGCACCATAGTTTCGTAGATCGCCGCATCACCATGCGGATTCAGACGCATGGTCTGACCAACCACATTTGCGGACTTGGTACGGGCACCATTGAGCAGACCCATCTTATACATTGTATACAGGAGCTTGCGGTGGGAAGGCTTGAAACCATCGATCTCCGGCAGTGCACGGGAGATGATCACGCTCATTGCATAGGGGAGGTAGTTCTTCTCCAGCGTGTCGGTGATCGCTTCCTCCTGCGTGATGCCGGCATTTTCAAACCACGCATCCATCGCCGGCTTTTTTGGCTTTGGGGGTTCTTTTTTTCTTGCCATTGCGAATCCTTTCTATTGCAGTATTTTTTCGATACCCTATAATCTTAACATATTCGGGACTTTTTGTCAATCATCTTTTTTTCGGAAACCGCATAGATTCCGCATTGTACATGCTCCTGTATACGATTTGTAATTTCGTTGTTAAAATATACAAAACAAAGGACGCTGATTTGTCGGACATTCACGAAATTTTCACAGGATTTGAGAAAACTATTTACATGCAAACTGAAACATGCTATACTAAAATTGAAGAAATTACGAAAGGAGGGCAGTTTTCAGGGGAACGTCAGCAAAAACAAAATGACAGGAGTTGGTAGTATGGTAAAAAAATCAATGTATCAGCAGGTGACAGCGTTGCTGCTGGTGCTGGCGGTGTTTGTATGCCAGTGCCTCGCAATGCCCATGCCTGCCAAGGCAGCCGGCACGGATCTGTATGTCGGCTATTCCGGCAAAAGCAGCAATTACAACACAGTCACGGAGGCGGTCAATGCAGCGGCAAAGCTGAAGCCCTCCTCTGAGTCCGACCGTGTGACGATCCACATTGCCCCCGGCACCTACCGTGAGCAGATCGTGGTAAAAACGCCGTATCTGACATTCGTCAATGACGAACCGCAGAAGGGCGATGTCCTCCTCACATGGTACTACGGCATTGGCTACAATTATTACAGCGTCGGCAGTGACGGCAGATACAGTGCCGCCAATGCTTCCGCAAAATCCGCAAAGGCGGAACCCACCCAGCGTTGGGGCGGCTCCGTACAGCTTCTCTCCGGTGCGGATTATTTCAAGGCGGAGAACATCGTCTTTGAGAATTCGTTCAACCGCTATGTGACAAGTGAGGAGATCGCTGACGGCGTAACTCCCTCCGGCAGCCAGAAGATCACCTATGACCGCACCGCTTCCAATGCGGATGTGAAAAGCAAGGATGCCACTGAGCGTGGTGCGGCTCTGACGATTGACTCCAACTATGCGGAGTTCTACAACTGTGAGCTGTACGGCAGTCAGGACACCCTCTACACCGGCGGTGCACAGGGCTACTTCAAGAACTGCAAGATCGAGGGCAATACTGACTATATTTTCGGCAGCGGCGATTATGTCTTTGAGGACTGCGAGCTGTCCTTCAAGGGCTATTCCGCATCCGCCGCAGGCGGCTACATCACCGCAGCAAGAGAGCAGTCCAAGGGCTATCTCTTCTACAACTGCGATATTACCGCAGCGGATGATCTGGTCGTTTCCGCAGGCTACCTCGGCAGACCGTGGCGTGATACAGCAGTGGTGATGTTCTACAATACCACCATGGAATATGCTGGACTCATCAGGGATGAGGGCTGGGCAAGCATGAGCGGCGTTGACCCGACAGCGGCAACCTTCAAGGAATACAACACCACCCTGACGGACGGCAGTGCAGTGAACCTCTCCTCCCGTAAGGGCAGCGTGATCTCTGCATCCGATGCACAGAGCGTCACCGTTTCCAGCTGGTTCAGCGGCTGGACACCGACCTATCTCAACAAGAGCACTTCCTCCGGCGATTCCGGCAGCAGCGATCAGACCGGCAATACCGGTACGACCGCTTCCGATGCCATCACCCTCTGCGGCGGCTGGTTTGAAACCGCTTATGCAGAATTGGATGCCTCCAATATCGGCAGCAATGTTTCCGTATCCTATAAGGAAAGCTCCGCTTCTTCCTACACGAACGTGGACAAGGAGCTGGTTCGTGGAAACCGTGTGGATATTCCCGGACTTAAGGGCGGCGTTTCCTATGATGTGAAGATCTCCGGTTCCTCCGGCTCTGCAGAGTTCACCGTCACCCCGATGGCATACGACAGAAGCGGCTATGCACATTGGAACCGCTCCGAGGGCGTGGGTGCGTACAATAACGATGGTACACTGAAATCCGGTGCAACCGTCATCTATGTCACCAACGAAAACAAGGACACCATCACCTACAACGGCAAAACGGGTCTGTACAACATCTTCATGCAGGGCAAGCCGAATAATGTCTGCTTCCGTCTGATCGGAGATATTGATGTTCCGGCAGGTGCACAGGCAAATGACGGCTCTTCCAATGACGGCTCCAATATGCTCTATCTCCAGTATGGTCAGGATGTTACCATTGAGGGCATCGGCTATGATGCCAACCCCATCCGCTGGGGCTTTGAGATGAAGCGTTCCAACAGCATGGAAGTCCGCAATCTGTACTTCTATCAGTATCCGGATGATGCAGTCGCAATGAACGGCAACACCGACAACATGACAAAGAACGTCTGGATCCACAACAACAGCTTCGGCATGGGTCTGAATGAATATGCCGGCAACGGTACAGTCGATGCGGATAAGGCGGAGGGTGACGGCACCACCGATATGAAGTGGGCAGAGTACATCACCATTTCCTACAACTACTACAACAAGTGCCATAAGACCTCCCTCGTCGGCGGCGGCACTTCCCATATGCAGGATTGGATCACCTACCATCATAACTGGTTCGATGGTACGGAATCCCGTAACCCCCGTGCACGAAATGCACATATCCATGTGTACAACAACTATTTCCTGAACAATTCCCAGTACGGCATCGGTGCCTCCTATAACTCCAAGATCTTCTCCGAGGCAAACTACTTTGAAAAGGCAAATCTCCCCCTCGATACCGAGGCAATGGGCAATGACAAGTACAGCGGCACCATCAAGTCCTACAATGACAAGCTTGTAAGCTGTACCGGCAATTCCATCTATACCGCAGTCAACAACCGCATGGATTCGGCTAATATCCCGAACCTCGTCAGCGGCGGCGATGCATACGACAATTTCGATATTGATGCTTCCAAGATCTATCTGAATCAGTACACTGCCCAGACACCGGATGATGCAAAGGCTTCTGCAATGGCATATGCCGGCAGAATGCAGAACAAGGCATACGGCAGCGGCACAGTGAATCCCGATGTTCCGACCGATCCCACAGAGCCGACCGACCCCACCGATCCGGTCGTTCCGGATGTACCGTCCAGCGGCGATTACATCCTCAATGCGGCGGATGTTGCAGCCGGCACTTACAGCACGGATGTGAAGGTGAACAGCGTTTACACCATCAAGGCAAACGCAGCGGATGCCGTGACCGTGACGGATGACAGCTGCAACACAGCGGACGGCAAACTGACCATCGGCGGCAGAATCTACCTCGGCGGCAAGGGCACGAATGCGAACCGTTCCATCGAGGTGAAGGCACCGCAGGGCGGCAGCGTGACTGTTTACATGATGTCCTCGAATGCGGCAACCCCGAGAACCGTGAATCTGCTGGATTCCTCCGGCAGCGTGGTGGAAACTGTGGAAAATGTAGTCGGTGACGCACTGAACGCCTACACCCTGACCATCCCGAAATCCGGCACCTACTATATCACATCCGCAGGCAGCGGTCTGTATGTGTGCTATGCACAGTACACCCCCTCCGGCACAGCCGATCCGGAGGAGCCGGAAGTGACCGTGCTCAAGGGTGATCTGACGGGTGACGGCGTACTGAATGCGTTCGACCTCGCAATGCTCAAAAAGGACGCTCTGCACAATGCAGCAGTCACCAAGGCAAACGACCTGAACAGTGACGGTACAGTGGGCGTTGCAGATGTTGTGGCATTGCAGAAATTCCTGTTCGGCAAGGGATTCTGATCACAGAAGCCACCCTCTGGGAGCTGTACGCAGCAAAAATTTCCGATCAAGAAAAACCTCCCCCGATTTTTGGGGGAGGTTTTTTCAATGCTCCTCAATCTCCGGCAAAACAGCATCCACATCCACATAATAATGCCGGTAATCATGCGGTCTGAGATAGACAGCAACCTGTGCATCCATCAGAATGCTGGTCGGGTCAAAGTAAATATTCCGGCTGCGGAACAGATGCACCACACCCGTGTCAGGGTCGGTATAGCTGTACTCCGCAACATAGGGGGAGCGTCCGTTGACACGGATATTGTAGTTCGGCATGATGCCCGTGACCGTTGCCATGACATGGTGCCCCTCTGCGAGGATGGCTTTCTGGATCGCATTCCTGCGGAACATCAGAGCGAGAAAGACCACGCCGAGGAGGAGGAACACCGCCCCGATCCCTCCGAATACCAGAAGAAAGAGCATCGGATTTCCCTGCGTGTTTTGCGGATGCTGCTGTGCAAATGCCGTGGCTGCCGCCCCGATCACCATGAAGATCAGCCCCATCGGAGCAAAGATCATGCCGATGATGTCAAGTGCGGAGAATGATATTTTCGGTTTGCGTTCGCTGTACATTCAATGTACTCCTTTCATAAAAAATGCGTCCCACACAGAATGGAACGCTGTACTGGTGGAGCATAGGGGATTTGAACCCCTGACCCCCACACTGCCAGTGTGGTGCACTCCCAGCTGTGCGAATGCCCCATCTGCAATAATGATAACAGATTGCAGGGGTTTTGTCAAGAGCGTTTTTGGAATTTCCTGAAAATATGAACGTTATTTTCTTGACAATGCATTACCGCTGTGATATAATAGAAATGTTCCTGTCGGATTATGGCAGAAAATCAGAATTGAAGGAGAAGAAAAAATGAATTACTTACTGTTGGTTGTCGGCTTTGTCCTGCTCATCAAGGGTGCTGACTTCTTCGTAGACGGCAGCTCAAGCGTTGCCAAGCGGCTGAAAGTGCCGTCCCTCATCATCGGTCTGACCATCGTTGCAATGGGTACGAGTGCACCAGAATGTGCTGTCAGCATCAGTGCAGCACTTGCAGGCAGCAATGAGCTTGCGATCAGCAATGCAGTTGGCTCCAATATTATGAATCTGATGTTCATCTGCGGTGTTTGTGCTTTGATGTGCCCCATGAATGTCCAGAAAAGTTCTCTTTTGCAGGAATACCCCATTTCCGTCGGTGCTGCAGCTCTGCTCATGGTATTCGGTTTGACCGGCATGATCGTCGGCAGACTGGAGGGCATCATTCTTCTGCTTTTATTTGCTGCATTCCTCACATGGATGGTGATGTCCGCCCTGAAATCCCGTCAGGAGGCGGAGGAGGAATACAAAGTGCTCCCCGTCTGGAAGTGCATCCTCTTCATCGTCGGCGGTATGGCTGCGATCGTATTCGGTGCGGATTTCGTTGTTGATTCTGCATCCGCAATTGCCGCATCCTTCGGACTTTCTGAGAACCTCATCGGTCTGACCATCGTTGCATTCGGCACAAGCCTGCCGGAGCTGGTGACTTCCGTGGTGGCAGCGAGAAAGGGCGAGGTGGACATGGCTCTGGGCAATGTGGTCGGCTCCAATATCTTTAACATCCTGCTCGTACTCGGTATAGCTGGTGCGATCTCTCCGATCAGCTTCATCGGTGAAAACATCATTGACATTGCAGCCCTCATCGTAATGAGTGCCCTTGTCTGGATCATGGCTTGGAAAAACAAGAAGCTCGTCCGCTGGAATGGTGCAGTCATGGTGGTCGTATATCTGGGCTACATGGTCTATGTCTGCATGAGATAACCTATGAGGAAACCAACAAAAAAACACAGCGGCAGTTCTGACAGGAGCTGCCGCTGTATTTGCAGTATGATGCTGTTTGCAGCTCCAATGTATGAATGAAAAATCCCCTCGCACAGCCATCATGCTGTGTGAGGGGATTGATTTGCTTCACTTTCAGTGCATTACTTTACGAAGAAAGGTTCTGCATCCTTGAGAGCAGCCGCACCGAACTTGGTGTGAGAACCAGCGATTGCCAGCTCAACATTACGCAGCTGGGGCTTTGCTGCCTCTGCAACTGCATCATAGATCGGCTTTGCCTGAGCATCGTTCAGAGTAGGATCATGCTCAAGTACCAGCAGGAAGTTCGGGTTCTCCTTGTCGTCACGCTTCATGACACGCAGATAAGCCTTTGTGATGACATCCTGTGTTGCCAGATATTCCTTCAGTACGTCCAGCAGGGGAGTCGGCTCTTCCTTCAGTGTGCCGATCTGGATCTTGGTGCCCGGAGCCATTGCCTCTGTGCTGTTGACACGGAACAGGGTCTCGTTCGGGATCAGGACATTGTGGCTGAAAGGATTGATGACTGCACCTGTTGCATCGCCGTTGTTATCTCTCTGGAGAATGCGGCAAAGATCGAGGAATGTGATTGCAGCGAGCTTGTTCTCAGCATGCTTGTCCCACTTCTGATACTCTGTGATGTCTGTGAACAGGGGGAAATACTTCTTGCCTTCCTGATTGTTGAACAGCATGAAGCTGATCTGGGGCTGTTCCTTCAGCTCAACGGTACCGTCTGCATTTGCAGCAGCCTGCTGAACTGTCTTGACTGTAGCGGGAACAAGGAAACGAGCCGGCTTGAGAGCATTTACAAATGCGAATTCACTCTGCGGAGTACGTTCCTTCTTCATTTCTTCCATTGCCTTTACCAGAAAAGGATTTGTGATCGGCTTCTGGTTCTGATTCTGTTCTGCCAAAATATTCACCTCATTAAAAACTTTTACAGCAACGGACAGCGATCCGCCCGTTCAATCAACTGCTATTGACATTATAACATAAAATTTTCGTAAAGTCAACTGTATTTTTATAAGCTATGTAAATTTCCCGAATTCCACCGTGCGTTTTTATCAGAAATCATGGAAAGCTCTGTGGAAAACGAGAGCCAAAACTGCCGGATATGAAAAAATCAGGAGCAGCTCCAGCAGATGCCGGACTCTCCTGATCGCTTTTCATTGCTTGTCCATCGGACGGGGAACACTTACGCACGCTCTACCTTACCGGAACGCAGGCATCTGGAGCATACGTTGATGTGACAGGGAGAACCCTTCACGATAGCCTTTACACGCTGTACGTTGGGCTTCCATGTTCTGTTGGTCAGTCTATGGGAATGGGAAACCTTGTTACCAAAAGTTACACCCTTACCGCAAATTTCACACTTTGCCATTTGGGATACACCTCCTTCAAACATGTAGAAAAACACTTATGTCATAATTATAGCAGATGTTCCGGAAAAAAGCAAGTGTTTTTTTCGTTTCTTTTCAAAAAAATCCACAGATTTGGAAAAATTGTTGAAAATACAAAACTTAAACACAATTCAACAGATTTTTTTGTCGAAAATGGAGGATGGAACGAAATGCCGGTTCCGGCAAAAAGATGAAAACTTTCTGAAATCCCTTGCAAAACAGGGCGTTGTGTAGTATAATAAGAGGTGTATCAGTTTGTGGAGAAGCTGTCCGAAAGCTGTTCCCACTGTCCAAGGACTTTCAATCTTTGGAACAGTCTGTCGAAAAACTTCAACAGGTTCAAAGGGCTTTGCCCTTTGGCGGGTGGAGGGTACGCAGTACCCTCCAAACATAGCCCCTCCCCTCGGGGAGGGGTTGGGGTGGGGGCAGTTACAGGATGCCCAACCCTAAGAAA
>JAFTQJ010000096.1 GCA_017462785.1 Oscillospiraceae bacterium
ACCGAAGTCGTGGAAGCGATCTTCTTCTGGATTTTAAACGAGATCAATAACGCCGGCTATCTTTCCACAGAAGCCGTTTTTGTGGACGGTACGCACATCAAGGCGAATGCCAATATCAAGAAATTTGAGAAGAAAACCGTCAAAAGGGCTGCGAAAGTGTATGAGGAGCAGCTCATGGAAGAGATCAATGAAGATCGTGAAAACCACGAAAAGAAGCCGTTTGACGATACAAAGCCTCCGAAAGAAGAGGAGCATGAGATCATTGAATCCACAACCGACCCCGATTGCGGAGTTTTCCACAAAGGCGAGCACCAAAAGTGCTTTGCATATACAGCCCAGACTGCCTGTGACAAGCACGGATATGTGCTGGGAGTGACAGTAAATCGGGGAAATGTACATGACAGCGTTGCATTTGACGAACTTTATGATCAACTGATCTGGCATTTTCCACAGATCAGTGCGTTTGTGATGGATGCCGGCTATAAAACACCCTGGATATGCAAAAGAGTGCTGGATGATGGCAGAATTCCGGTGCTTCCGTACAAAAGACCGATGGGAAAAGCGGGTTTTTTCAGACCGTACGAGTATGTTTATGATGAATATTATGACTGTGTACTTTGTCCGGAGAATCAGATTTTGCAGTATTCCACAACGAACCGTGAGGGATACAGGGAGTTCAAGAGCAAGGGGTATATATGCGAAAATTGTCCATCTTTAGGCTTTTGCACAGAAAGTCGAAATCATGTAAAGATCGTTACGAAGCATATCTGGAGTGAATATCTGGAAAAAGCGGAGGACATCCGGCACACGCCGGAGTACAAGAAGCTTTACGGGAAGCGAAAAGAAACAATAGAGCGTGTATTTGCGGATGCAAAGGAGAAGCATTCGATGCGGTACACACTTTTCAGAGGCTTAGCCCAGGTTACGAATTGGGTTAGGCTTAAATTTGCTGCCATGAACTTGAAAAAGTTCGCAGTACGGCGGTGGAATGAGGGAGGAGGCGGCTGTTCTGACAGCTGTTTTTACCTCTTTTTCCCATGTTTTGCTTTCAATCGAGCTTGCGTCTAAAATTTCAACCCCGATTCCTTTGCTGGAATCGGGGTTTTTGGACGGGCTGAAATGACTGCTGTATTTTCGTACAGCAGTCATTTTATATCCGTCCGCCGCAGGCATTCCGCAATTGCAATGTCCCCTGCTGCACTGCCGTAGACGGCATTCACTTCCATCAGCCGCACCATGTCAAAGCAGATCACATATTTTCCGCAATGAATTCAAGCACCACGGACAGAATTGTAAATTTGTTCATAGGATCACCACTTCTGATAACGTTACCATGATTCTATTATAGCATACAGCGAAGAGGATTGCTTGATGATTTGCGGAAAAAATCCCCCTCGTGATGAGGAGGATTTTCTGCATATGTACAGTATTACCGGTCAAACATCTTCTGATACTGTATGATCTCATATTCCTGCACGATCTCGGACTCCATCGCTGTCTGCGGTGAAACGTATTCGCCGTTTTTGTCCACTGCAAAGCCGCAGGTCAGAACGGGATATTCCTCCATCGCTGCCAGACGCAGCTGATCGAATGCATTCAGCGGCAGATTGCAGTTCTGTTTGAGCAGAGCAGAGAGATAGTTCACACTCAGTATTTCGTGCTCTTCCCAGTTCACATCATAATTTGCCCACATGACATAGGGAACGGTGTACTTGTCCGCATTGCACTCGTAGGGATTCTGCTTGTCGGAGTACATGGTCATGTAGGGCTGAAACTCGAGTGCCGGCTGATGATCCCCGAACATGAGCACAACGGTCTTTTCCGGTGCCGTTTCCAGTGCTGTCAGGAGATCCCCGAATGCCTTATCACTCAAAGAAGTCAGATTCAGGAAGGTATTCTGTGCACAGTTCTCCCCCGTTCCGAGATAATCAACATCGCCGAACTGAGCACTAAGCTCATCCTCATAACCGCCGTGATTCTGGATCGTGATACTGAAAATAAAGGAATCCTCCCCCTTTTCTGCATCCGCCGCAAGCACCTCCTGTATGGTGCGGAGGCACTCAGCATCACTGATGAAAGAACGTACATATTCCAGATCATCCCCAAAATTGTCCTTTTCACCGTCACCCACAGTCATGAAAATATCGACTTTCTCATCTTCTACATAGTTTTCCGAAAGGTCCTCACCGGAAATAAAATCCTGAAAGCCCAGCTCTTCATAAATCGTTTCACGCTTCCACTCCTGTGCATAGTAGGGATGCACAGCCGTATTCCTGTAATGCAGCTCTGTCATTTCATGAGCCACGGAGCTGATCCCCTGCATCGGATACTGCACATACGGAACCGAATTTTCCGGCAGGAACGCAAGGGAATATCCGGTCAGGAATTCAAATTCGGAATTGCAGGTATTGCCGCCGTAAATATTGACACAGAGCTTGCCCTGAATGCAGTTTTTTTCAAGCTGATGGAGGAACGGCAGCGGATCAGCCGCAAAATCGGTTTCCCCGATCAGAGAATAATCCATGAACGATTCATTCATGATCACAACGATATTGTCCGGAACCGCTTTCTCCTCCGTTTCTTCCTCCGCATATGCGGTCAGGATCTCCGATGCATATTCCGCAGAATAACGATCCGGCTCATGGATAGTACTGTTTTCATACTCGCAGTACCATGCATAAAACAAGCCGTTCTCCTGAATATACAGATCTTCATTGAATTGCAGCTGTTCAAACTCCATTCCGCCGCACATGCGGATCAGCAGGAACAACGCACATGAAAGAACTGCCATGCTTCCGCCTGCTGCACATTTCATCCCAGCCTTGATGCGTGGGAGCTGCAAACGATGGTGAGCATAGCAGCAGAGAAACACGATCAGCACAGTCAGCAGGAGCCGATAACCGATCTTTGCATCAAATACCAAGGGGTAATTACCGGACATCTGCATTGCATCCTTGATGCTGTAAATATCCATGAAATGGATCGGACGCTGTCTTGATGCCAGCACATAGGTATTCAGATAGCAGACAAAAAACAGCACTGCTCCCTGTACGATATACAACGCCTTCGCCGGAAGCTGGAGCAGCCAGAAAACTCCGGTCAAGGGCAGCAGCAAAAGCAAATTGAACAGTGTACATTCAGAATAGTACGGATTGATAAACAATACCTGAAGCAGCAGGAATACTTCAAGAATTGAAAGCATTACCGCCACGATCCCGCCGCCCCTCATTTTATTTACAACTTCCCTTATCACAAAAATAACCTCCCTCAAAATCCTCTCCGCAGCATGCTGTGCGGAATCAGATTCCCTGTGATCCCCCATTCGGATCACAGGGAATGCCTTTTATTTCTGTGCATCCTTCTCACGAAGCACATTATACTTGATCTTACCGCTGATGGTCTTGGGCAGTTCCTCGGCAAATTCGATGATCCTCGGACGCTTGTAAGCCGCTGTGCGGTTCTTGACGAATTCCTTCAGCTCCTCCGCAAGCTCCGCTGTGGGCTGGGTGCCGGCAGTCAGCACAACGGTCGCCTTGATGAGATTGCCACGCTCCTCATCCGGTACACCCGTCACGGCACATTCCACAACTGCCGGATGCTGGATGAGCACGCTCTCGACCTCGAACGGTCCGATGCGGTAGCCGCTGGACTTGATGACATCATCCACACGGCTCACATAGTAATAATAGCCCTCCTCGTCACGGTAGGCGGTATCACCGGTGTGGAAAATGCCGTCCTTCCAGCATCTTGCAGTGGCTTCGTTGTTGTTCTCATAGCCAAGGCAAAGACCCTCGGGAATGCGTTCCCTTGCGTCAATGACGATCTCGCCCGTTTCACCCACGGGCACATCATTGCCGTCCGCATCCACAAGACGCACATGGTACAGCGGTGATGCCTTGCCCATGGAGCCTCTCTTGGGCTTGCCGCCTGCGAAATTGCCAATGATCAGCGTGGTTTCGCTCTGTCCGAAGCCCTCCATGATCTCCAGACCCGTGCAGTCATGGAACAGGCGGATGATCTCTTCCTGCAATGCCTCGCCTGCGGTTGCGGCATGCTTCACGGATGCAAATGCTTCCCTGCGGATGCCGGTTTTCGCCATCAGGCGGTACAGGGTGGGCGGTGCACAGAAGGTCGTCAGCTGGTACTGTTCGATCACATCCATCATCTTGGCAGCGTCAAAGCGTTCATAATCATACGCCATGATCGCACTGCCGCCGAGCCACTGACCATAGATCTTGCCCCAGCTGGATTTTGCCCAGCCGGTATCGGCAACAGTCAGGTGCAGACCATTGTCCTGCACGCAATGCCAGTACACGCCGGTGACGATATGAGCCAGCGGATAGAGGTGGTTATGCACCACAGCCTTGGGATAACCGGTCGTACCGGAGGTAAAATAGAGGATGATCGCCTCGGCGGTTCTGGTTGCCGCACGGGGGAACTGCTCCGGCTCCCCTTCGATCCGCTTGTCAAGGCGGCGGAAACCGCCGTGCTTGCGGCGTACTGTGAAGAGGTTGGTCAGTGCGGGAGCCTGCTTGGAGGCATCAAGCACCTTATTGCAAAGCTCCTCATCATCGGCACAAACGACTGTCCGGATGTCGGCAGCATTGGCACGGTAGATGATGTCACCCGTGGTCAGCATATGGCTTGCAGGGATGGCAACCGCACCGATCTTGTGCAGGGCGGTGATGATGTACCAGTATTCATAATGCCGTTTGAGCATGAGCATGACACGGTCACCCTTCCGCACGCCCTGCTTGACGAGATAGTTGGCAGTCTGGGAGGACAGGCGACTGATGTCACCGAATGTGAGAACGCCGTGATTTCCGTTATCATCGCACCAGACGACCGCACGTTTTTCTGGTTCTTCGGCTGCAATGGCATCCACTACGTCATAACCAAAATTGAAATTGTCAGGATAATGCAGGCGAAAACCTGTGATCTGTCCGTTTTCATCAAATTCTGCACTGCTGTACTTCTTGTATAAAGGTTCCATACTATTTCCTCCGCATTCTTGTAGGTGCATTTGTGTACTTTTGGAAAGTCATGCAAGACTTCCCATCCAGCACATCTGGTATCCAATACTATATTACATCATACCATGTATTTTGTCAAGCGTTTTTTGAAATTTTCTCCCAGATTTCACATTATGCTTTTATTGTTAAAAGCACGAAAGTGCAGCGATTGTGTGAGGTGGATTCCCCGTCACGGAGAATCCACCGAAATCTTATGCGTTCTTGTCGTTGTAATTGCCGAATTTACGGAATCTCTGGTATCTCTGCTCAAGCAGCTCCTCTTCGGAAAGTGCACAGAGATTGTCAAGCTCACGGATCAGTGCAGCCTTGAGATTCTTGCACATCTTCGGGAAATGGTCGAAGTCCTCGGGGATGATCTCCTCCGCTACGCCGAATTCCTTCATGTCCTCAGCAGTGATGTGCAGGCATTCCGCAGCATCTGCTACCTTGCCGGAATCCTTCCAGAGGATGGATGCACAGCCCTCGGGAGAAATGACGGAATATACCGCATTTTCGAGGATCAGCACTCTGTCAGCGGATGCCAGTGCAAGTGCACCGCCGCTGCCGCCTTCACCGATGACAACGGAGATCACGGGTGTTCTCAGACCGAGCATCTCCATGATGTTCTCAGCGATCGCCTGACCCTGACCTCTCTCCTCCGCTTCCGCACCACAGAATGCACCGAGGGTATCCACGAAGCATACAACGGGACGGTGGAACTTCTCTGCCTGCTTCATCAGACGCAGAGCCTTGCGGTAGCCCTCGGGCTTGGGGCTGCCGAAATTGCGTGCAATTCTACTCTGGAGGTCGGTACCCTTTTCCATTGCAATGAAGGTGACCGGACGCTTGCCGATGTAGGCAAGACCTGCCATGATCGCAAGATCCTCACCGAAACGGCGGTCGCCGTGCAGCTCGATCGGGAATTCAAAGATCTCCTTGACATATGCACCGCCTGTGGGTCTGCCGTTCTGTCTGGCAGTTTTCAGCTTTTCATAAGAATTCATGTGACCTGCCTCCTTATCTCTGGTGCATGTGCAGAATTTCTGCAAGTGTATCACGCAGCTCGTTTCTCGGGATGATGGCATCTACAAAGCCATGCTCCATGAGGAACTCTGCACTCTGGAAATTATCGGGGAGCTTGCTCTTGGTGGTCTGCTCCACAACACGTCTGCCTGCAAAGCCAACCAGTGCACCCGGCTCTGCGAGGATGATGTCACCCTGCATTGCAAAGCTTGCGGTCACACCGCCGGTGGTCGGGTCGGTCAGAACCGTCACATACAGCAGACCTGCATTGCTGTGCACCTTGACAGCGGCACTTACCTTTGCCATCTGCATCAGGGAGATCACGCCCTCCTGCATTCTTGCACCGCCGGAAGCGGTAAAGCCGATCACGGGGAGCTTGTGCTCCGTTGCATACTCATACAGACGTGTGATCTTCTCACCGACAACGGAACCCATGCTTGCCATCATGAATTTCGGCTCCATCACAAATGCCGCAAAGCGGATGCCTGCGATGGTAGCGATGCCGCAGATCACTGCGTCCTCTTCGCCCGTGGTTTCTCTGGACTTGTCGAGCTTCTGCTGGTAGCTCGGGAAATGCAGGAAATCCTTGCTGGTCAGACCGGTGAACAGCTCGTGGAAGCTGTTCTTGTCAAACAGGAGCTTGACACGATCTCTCGCACCGATACGGTAATGGAATCCGCACGCAGAACAGATATAGCTGTTCTTCTGCAGATCATATGCTGATTCTTCATGACCGCACTTCTTGCAGGTCACGGTCTGCACCTCAGTCTGGCTGAGCTTTGCGTGCAGAAAATCCTGAATAAAACTCATATTACGCCTCCGCTGCCGGTGCGATCAGTGCAAAGGAGAAATCGGCAGAAACAGCCAGCTTGCCGTTGACATAGCCCTTTCCTGTGCAGAAATAGAACGCACCCTTTGATCTGGTCAGTTCACATTCGGTTTCAAACGTATCGCCCGGCTTCACCTGACTTCTGAACTTGACCTTATCCAGACCGGTGAAATAGGGTGTGCAGCCCTTGCACTGATCGGCAAGGAGCACACATGCGGACTGTGCGAGGATCTCGCACAGAATCACGCCGGGAACAACGGGATTGCCGGGGAAGTGACCTTTGAGGAAGAATTCCTCTCCGGTGATATGGAGCCTGCCGTGTGCCTTGCCGTCCACAGCCTCTGCTTCATCGAGCAGGAGCATATTGTCACGGTGGGGCAGGATCTGCATGATCTGTTCCTTGTTCAGCATCTGCTCTCCCCCTTACACTTTCTTGAATGCAACCACTGCATTGTGACCGCCGAAGCCCAGATTGGAGGACATTGCCAGTTCCAGATCTGCTTTGACAGCAGTGTTGGGTGTATAATCCAGATCCAGCTCCGGATCTGCTTCCTTGTAGTTGATGGTCGGGGGAACAAGCCCCTCTGTCAGTGCCAGAACAGCGGCAATTGCCTCAACAGTTCCGGTTGCACCGAGCATATGACCGGTCATGGACTTGGTGGAGCTGATGTGCAGCTTCTTTGCGTCCTCACCGAATGCACGCTTGAGAGCATTGGTTTCTGTGGCATCGTTCAGGGGTGTGCTGGTACCGTGTGCATTGACATAGATCTTTTCAGCCGGAACACCGCAGTTGTCATATGCATCGAGGAATGCCTTTGCAGTGTACTTTGCCTCCGGATCGGGAGCTGTGACATGGTGTGCATCGCAGGTGGAGCCGTAGCCGCATACCTCTGCAATGATGTTGGCACCTCTTGCAACAGCGTGGTCATAATCCTCCAGAACCATAACGCCTGCACCCTCTGCCATGATGAAGCCGTTTCTTCTCTTGTCGAAGGGCATGCATGCGTTATCCTTGTCGGATGCAGTGGACAGAGCCTGACAGTTGCCGAAGCCTGCAACAGTCAGCGGATTGATCGCAGCCTCGGAGCCGCCGCAGATCATTGCATCAGCATAGCCGTGCAGAATGGTGCGGTAAGCCTCACCGATCGCAGTTGCACCGGTTGCACATGCAGTGGAAACTGCGGTGCACGGACCGTTTGCATTGTAGCGGATGGCAAGATTGCCGGCTGCAATATTATAGATCATCTTGGGAACGAAACGGGGAGAAACCTTTCTTGCACCCTTTTCGAGCAGGTTCTGGTGCTCTGTGCAGAGTGTATCCATGCCGCCGATACCGGAGCCGAAGCATACACCGATGCGGTCGCTCTCGATCTTGCCCTGAATACCGCTCTGCTCCATTGCCTCATCCGCTGCTGCCATTGCATACAGGGTGAACATGTCAGTATTCTTGACAGCGGGCTTGCCGAACATTGCTGCTGCATCGAAGTTCTTGACTTCACCTGCAAGTGTCCACTTGGAATCGGATACATCGAACTTTGTGATGGTGTCAATGCCGTTCTTGCCTGCAAACATTGCTTCCTTGAATTCTGCTACATTGTTGCCGATGGGGGTGACTGCACCCATACCGGTGATTACTACTCTTCTCATCTTTTGCTCCTCCTACATTGCCATTCCGCCGTCGATGCGGATCACTTCGCCTGTGATATAATCGGATGCAGGGGATGCCAGAAACAGTGCCAGACCTGCTACCTCTTCAGGCTTGCCGAAACGATGGGCAGGGATTGCCTTCAGCAGCTCCTCATTGCCCTGAAAATCAGTCGTCATGCTTGTCATGATGAAGCCCGGAGCGATGGCATTGACGCATACGCCCTTGGCTGCCAGTTCCTTGGCTGTGGACTTGGTCAGTCCAATGATGCCTGCCTTGGAAGCGGAATAATTCGCCTGACCTGCATTGCCGAACAGACCGGATACGGAGCTGATATTGATGATCTTGCCGTACTTCTTCTTCATCATGGGACGATAGAAGTTCTTGGTCATGTAGAATGCACCCTTGAGGTTGACATCCACAACTGCATCAAAATCCGCCTCGCTCATCCGCAGGATCAGATTATCTCTGGTGATGCCGGCGTTGTTGACGAGAATATCCACACCGCCGAAGTCCTTCAGAATTGCCTGACAGGTTTCTGCGACAGCTGCACTGTCGGCAACGCTGCACTGATAGGTTCTGACGGTCACACCCAGAGCTGCGATCTCATCCGCAGCTGCCTGTGCCTTTTCCGGTGCACAGATGTCAACGATGGCAATATCCGCACCGTTTTCTGCATACTTTTTACAAATCTCCTTACCAATACCCTGTGAGCCGCCAGTGACTACGGCAACTTTACCTTTCAGCATTGCTGTCATTCCTTTCTGTATCTCATTCAGGGGCGGAGCACTCCGCCCCTGTTCAATTATTGAAGTGCTTCCAGTGTCTGTGCCAGACCCTCTGCATTCTCTACGCAGTAGCACTTTGCGTCGGGAAGGATCTGGGAAACGAGCTTCTGGAGTGTGTTTCCTGCTCCGCACTCGATGAATGTATCAAAGCCCTCTGCCGCCATATTGCGGATGAGCTGTGTCCACTTGACCGGATTGTTGATCTGCTTGCACATCAGCTCCTTGGGATCTCCCGCATAGGGCTGGGATGTGTAATTGGAATAGACCGGAATCTCGGGCAGCTTTACCTCAAAATCTGCCAGTGCCTCTGCAAACGGGGCAACAGCCGGTGTCATATAGGGAGAATGGAATGCACCGCTGACTGCAAGCGGTACGGCTCTGCCCTTGACTGCCTTGAGATCAGCTGTAAGAGCTGCGAGCTGCTCCTTATCACCGGATACAACGAGCTGCATCGGGGAATTGTAGTTCACCGGATACACCTTGTCATACTTTGCTGCCATTTCCTCAGCCTGTTCGCTGGGAATTCTGACGATCGCTGCCATGCCTGCGATCTCCGGATCGGAAGCGGCTGCCATGCATGCACCACGCTTTACTGCAATGCGGAAGCCGTCCTCGGGGGTGTATGCACCTGCAAAAGCAAGTGCCGGAATCTCACCGAGGGAGAAGCCAGCCACAGCATCGGGAGTGATGCCGTTTTCACGCAGAGCAATTGCTGCTGCAATATCTGCCAGATACAGGCAGGGCTGTGTGTTCTCGGTCTGCTTGAGTGCTGTGCCGTCGCCGGTAAAGCACTGGTCGATGGTGCCGGCTCTCAGCTGATCGGCTGCCTCATACAGTGCCTTGACAGCGGGTACATTCTCATAGAAATCCTGACCCATGCCCACATGCTGTGCACCCTGTCCGGAAAATACAAATGCTACTTTACCCATGCTGCTGCTCCTTTCAGGCAGTTCTCTGCCTCCTGCATGATCTCATTGATGATCTCTTCGCAGGTCTGCTCTTTTTTCACCATACCGGAGATCTGTCCTGCAAGGACGCTGCCCTGCTTGACATCACCCTCAACGGCTGCCATTCTCAGAGCACCGGATCCGAGCATTGCAACGCTCTCTGCGGTTGCTTCCGGAGCATATTCAGCCTTGACAAAATCACGGGTGAAAGGATTCTTGATGCCACGGCAGGTATTGCCGCCGAAGCGTCTGCCTGTGACCTGTGTGGAAATATCCTTTGCACCGAGTACCATATCCTTGTAGTTCTGATGTACACCGCATTCCTTTGCAACGAGGAAGCGTGTACCCATCTGCACGCCGCATGCACCGAGCATGATGGAAGCTGCAATGCCTCTGCCGTCAGCGATGCCGCCGGCTGCCAGTACGGGGATGCTCACTGCATCCACGACCTGCGGCACCAGTGCCATGGTGGTCAGTTCACCAATATGACCGCCGGACTCCTGTCCCTCTGCGATCACGGCGAACGCACCGGCACGCTCTGCCTGCTTTGCCATTGTGCAGGACGCAACAACGGGGATGACCTTGATGCCAGCTTCGTTCCACATGGGCATGTACTTGACAGCACTGCCTGCACCTGTGGTGACAACTGCCGGCTTCATTTCTGCACAAACCTGTGCACATTCGTCCGCAAAGGGACTCATCAGCATTATATTCACACCGAAGGGCTTATCTGTCAGACCCTTGGCGATTGTAATCTGTTCTCTCAGGTATTCTGCGTTCGCATTCATTGCGGAGATGATACCAAGACCGCCGGCATTGGAGACCGCTGCGGCAAGCCTGCCGTCAGCGATCCATGCCATGCCGCCCTGAAACACCGGATACTGAATGCCCAGAATTTCACAAATAGGCGACTGCATCATGATTATGCCTCAGCAACGAGTGCTTCAACAGCCTCAGTCAGCTTGCCAACAGTGTTCAGCTCAGGGGACATTTCGAGAGTGATGTCGAACTCATCCTCGAGATCCATTGCCATCTCGGTCATGTCCAGAGAATCAATGCCCAGATCGGAGAACTTTGTCTCAGCGGTGATCTCAGATGCATCTGTGTCTGTAGCTTCTGCCAGCATTGCGATAATTTTTTCCTGTACCATTGTTTTTACTCCTTTTTTGTGATATAATATATGTGAACCGGTCATTCCGGTTTGCACCGAATTAAAATGTACTTACCATTCGATCAGGCAGGCCGCATCTGCAAGACCGCCGCCGAATGCACAGAGAATGATCTTGTCGCCTCTGTTGAGCTTGCCGCTTTTCGCCAGCTCATCGAGTGCGATCGGCACCGAAGCACTGGAAGTATTGCCGTACTTTTCAATGTTGCAGAACATCTTCTCTTCCGGCATACGCAGACGCTTGCGGGCAAAATCCACGATTCTCTTGTTTGCCTGATGGGGTACGATATAGGCAATATCATCCATAGTCAGACCGTTTCTCTCCAGCAGGGTGTTGACATCATCACAGAGGGATGTGACCGCATACTGGAAGGTCTCCTGACCCTGCATATGAATGTAGGGGGATTCGATCTCGCCCTTGAAGAACGGAGAACAGCCAATGCCGTGCGGGATCTTGATGACATCATCGCCGCCCTTGACATTGATGACTGCATCGAGGTAGCCCTCGCCACGTTCCAGCACTGCTGCACCGGCACCGTCACCGAAGATGACGCATGTGCCACGGTCGCTCCAGTCGAGCACACCGCTCATACGCTCACAGCCGACTACGAGGATCTTCTTGTAATTGCTTCTGAGTGCAAAATAAGCTGCCGCTGTTTCCAGCAGGAAAAGGAATGCGGAGCATGCTGCACTGACTTCCATTGCAGGGCAGGTCGCACCGAGCTTATTCTGGATCATGCACGCCATGGACGGAGAGGATGTTTCACCGCTGACCGATGCAGCGAGGATCAGGTCAATGTCCTCCGCCTTGCAGCCGCAGTTGTCGAGAGCTGCCTGTGCTGCCTTTGCACCGAGATCGGAAGTGAATTCCGTTTCAGAGATGCGGCGTTCCTTGATGCCGACTCTCTTGGTGATCCACTCATCATTTGTTTCAACGATCTGTGCGAGATCGTCATTTGTCACTGCTCTGGACGGCACATACATGCCGGTTCCAATGATTTTAAAACTCATCTTATTGCCTCCTGTGGTAACACCACGCCTCATGGCGATTCTTTTTCCTTGCTCAAGTGTTCCGTTAATTTAGTAACACATCGGGCACATTTCGTTACACGCAGGAGCTGACAAATAATCCCTTTTTGCAGCACCCAATCTTGTGCACATTGACGATTGCCTTTTTTGTAACATTTCCGGTTTCAGCCGGCACTAATATTCCAGAGGGAGAAGGTGTATTCACATGAAGCTTGAATTTGAAGCCCTTTATAAAGAATACTTTTCACGAACCTATGCATTTCTCTACAAACTGACAGAGCAGCGTGATCTGGCGGAGGAGCTGACGCAGGAAACCTTTTATCAGGCGTTCGTATCCTTTCACAGATTCCGTGGCGACAGTGACGTATTTACATGGCTTGCATCCATTGCAAAGCATACATACTACCGCCATTTACGCAAGAACAAGCACCTGATCGATTCCATCAGTACGGATCTGATCGCAGATCTGTACTATCATGATGACGGCGAGCAGCTGGAGGATACCGTGGAGCGTCAGCTCCTGCTGGACAGCACCAGAAAGGCGATGCAGTCACTGCCGGACAAATACCGTGATGTGATGGTGCTGCGGATCTATGCGGACATGAGCTATGCAGAAATCGGAAAATCGCTGCACATCAGCGAAAATTCCGCAAGGGTAATTTATCATCGTGCTAAGAAAATGATTTTGGAGGCGATTGCAAATGAACATGACTTGTAAACTGGTCAGGGATCTGGCGGAACTGTATCAGGAGAATATTGTCAGCCGTGAAAGTGCACAGGCGATCCGTGAGCATCTGAAGGATTGTCCGGAATGCCGCAGATATTACCGTGATTATGATGCAGTGGAGGCGGCAAAGGTCGCAGTACCGCAGCCGGCACCGAACATGGATGCGATGCAGGCAAGGATGTATGAGCAGCTTTCCCGCAAGCTTCGCCGCCGTCATACGCTCAGGGTGATCGGTGTCAGCTCGGCGATCGGTGCAGGTACGATCATGCTGGCGGTGGGGATCATTCTGACCTGCAAGGGCGGAAATACCAATATCACTGAATAGAACAGGAACCCCCTCCGCAGGAGAGCTGCGGAGGGGGTTTTTGTTTATTGATTCGCAATTGTCACAGAATACTGTCCATTCACCAGCTCACCGATGGTGATGGTCACGCTGGGGTCAATGGATTCGTTTTCACTTGCATCATACCAGCCGAATCCGGCAGTACTGCTGCTGATGACATCACCCGTGGTGAACACACCCTCGCCGTCACCGACCAGACGGATGAGGCGGATGCCGTCATCGTTGCCGCCGCAGTATTCGGAGCCGTTCTGGTATTTGAGGAACGTCCACCAGTAATCACGCTGCAAATCGGCTTTGACATGGTACACACGGATGCCGGTGCCGATCGGTTCCCACCATCTGTCACGGGGCAGACCGTAGTTATTGCCCTCGGGGGTGACGTATTCCAGAATGAAATACTCCGAGAAATACTGTGCATCCAGTGTGCCATAGGGAATGATGACGCAGTTGCCGTCACTGCTTTGGGCATTGTTCAGGAGGAAGGTCCGGCTGCCCTGTGCGGCATCGTAGACGGCAACCTGATCCTGACGGTACCAGCCGAGCATGAGCTTGGAGAAACAGCCGAAATCGGAATAGGCATCCGCATCCATCAGCTCCGAGCCTGCATCGCCGTGGAATGCCTCATAATCCTCGGAATCGTAGAGGTAGTAGTCCGGCAGACCCATGCAGTGTCCCATTTCGTGGAGGTAGCTGCTGTTGAAATTCTTGTAATCCTCCGGACTGACCACTTCCGCATTGCCGGTGATGAGATGTCCGAGTGTTTTGCCGTCCACGGTGTACTGCGGATCACCGAAGCCGCCGGCACAGGGCCACCATGCATCATCGCCGGCTGCGGTCGGAACGGTGATGAGAGTGGCATCAATTTTGCCGTCACTGTCGCCGTCATACTGACTGAAATCCACGCTGTCCTTGAATGCCTCGTAGCACTCCTTGACGATCTTCACCTTGTCATTGTCATAAACTGCCTGATTTTCTTTTGCCGTATAGCGGAGCACGGTGCCGTTGAGATCGAGTGCCCCCTTGGAGGAGCGTCCATAGAATGCACTCATACTCTCGAAAGGATAGCAGGGATTGGACTCATCCCTTCCTCCGAAAGCGAACTGTTCAAGCTGTTCTTCTGTGAAATCCGTGGTATAGCGGCAGTCCGGAAAATCGACATAGAAAATGACCAGATTGCCGGTGCCCTGTGACGGCAGTCCTGCGTCACATTCGGCGATCACCGCTTCATTCCAGTCCGCCTCCTGCCATTCCAGCTTCATTTCCCACCAATCCCCTGTCAGCAGACATTTCTTGAGGATGGCAAGGTCATAGGCATCCACAGCAGCATCCACATTCATATCCGCATGAAAAGCGGAAACGGATGCAAGACCGAGCAGGTGTTTTTGCAGGAGGACAACGTCCTCCACGGAAAGTGTCTTGTCCCCTGTGACATCACCGAAATACTCCGGCTCCGTCTGTGCGGAAGCAGGGAGCACCATTCCGGATGCTGCCAGCATCACGCTGAAAATGCCGGCAAGGATACGTTTGGTTTGCTTCATAAAATTTCCCCCATTCTGTCAATTCCTGTCCAATGTGCACGCAGGACAGGTTGTGTTCATTATTATAACATAGTTTCGTCACAAATGCAAGGGATATTCTATTTTTCGAGAGGTTTTTTATACAAAAAGCAATATCGTCCTGTTGAAAATGACAGGACGATATTGCATGTGAAAACGTGATGCATTCAAAAAACGGGAAGCTTCTGGATCTATGACCGCCCCCCCTCAGTGTCCTACAAACTCCCGGATCAGGGAAGTATCCGGCAGGACATCCAGAGAAAGGGCTTTGGCATCTGCAAGGAATGCTGATGCATCATTCAGCTCCGGTTCATCGGACATACTGCGGAGATCCTCCAGCAGGAAGTCACGGTAGGCACAGATCTCATATGCCATAAAAGTATCGACATCGTAGGTGGAACGGTACTTATAGGGCATGATGTACTTGTTCTCGCCCTCCTCGACACTCCGGAACATCATGAGGGTATCGCTGAGTGTACGTTTGCGGAACAGGCGGTCACGCACCATTCTCCGCATGAGGCGGATCTTGGAAGGGTGGAGGGTCTCGCCGTTTGCAGTGATGCGTGTGCGGACGCTGACATAGATCTTGGCGGTGGTTTCATCGGGGATGCGGATCACATCGGGATTCAGGCTGTGGATGCCTTCGAGAATGACCAGTTCACCGGGCTTTCGCTGGAGGATCTGACCGCTCATCACACGGGCGGATTCCTTGAAATCATAGATCGGCAGCTCGACGGGTCTGCCCTCCTCGATGGCGTTGAGCTGTTCCGTAAGGAAAGCACTGTCCACACGCTTGGGGGATTCGAGGTCAAGCTTTCCGGCATCATACAGCTCACGCTCCTCGGGGGAAAACGGGCTGAAATAATTGTCGAGGGAAAGGGTGTGGGTTTCGATGCCCTGTTCATCCAGAATCTTCTCGATCATCTGAGCCGTGGTAGTCTTACCGGAACCGGAGGGACCGGAAAGGAGAATGATGGGACGTTCTTCACGGTGCAGAGCGATGTCGTCGGCGATCTCATGCAGCCGGCTCTGGTAGGCGTTGTCGGTTTCTATGACAAACGCCGAGGAATCGGTGAGAAGTTTTTCGTTGATCTCTTGCAGTTCGATGTTCATATATGGTCTGTTCCTTTCAGAAAAATGACATTGCAAAGTATATGCGGTGCATACGTCTATAATGCAATTATACTATATTTTTCACGAAAATGCAATAGAATCCGTCAATTTTCATGACAAGTCCCCGAAAATGCTCATCTTGCCTTTTTCCGGTATTCCGTCGGAGTCATGCCCGTGTGGGTCTTGAAATGCCGCATGAGGTGGAATTCGCTGGTGTAGCCGCTGCGTTCAGCGATCTGACGGAGGGGGAGGGTCGTGGTGGAGAGGAGCATTTCCGCCTGCTGGATACGGGCACGGTTGATATCGGACATGACATTCGTGCCGAAAATTTTCTTGTAGGTATGCTGGAATGCGGACTGGCTCATGGACATTGCCCGAGCCATTTCACTGACCGTGCCGATCTTGCAGACATTGCAGTAGATCTGCTCACGCAGGCGGATCATATCCTCATAGCGTGACTGACCGCTTTCGGGCAGCTGTCTGACCTTGGAATGGAGGAGGCGGCTGAGCTTGAAAAACATGGTTTTCAGCGAAAGTTCAACAAGATCCGCACTGTAGAGATTGCGTGTATAGAATTCATAGGTCATGGTGCGGATGATGGCGGTCAACTCGGAGATATCCTCAAGGGGCAGCGGCACACCGATGGGAATATCCAGCTCATGCAGAAGCTGCACGTCCATCTGTTCGACGGTGAAATAGAACCAGTCATCGACATATTCCTCCCCGTCCGCACCGTAGTACTGGGGAATGTCGCCGGAATAGATCAGGACGGTATTGGGCTTGATGCGGATGGTTTCTCCGCTTGTCCGCATCATGGCACGGCTTTTGATGAGCAGGAAGAGCCAGCCCTGACCGATGCCGTCCGGACGCTCCATAAGAAAATCTGTTCCATGGGAATGGTGGTAGCCGATCGAATGGATTTCCATAGTTTGTACTCCTTCATAGGGGATGGATTACAACAATTATAACATATTTTTGCAGGAAATGCAATATAGAAATTGAGGACGGCGGTCACAGCATCCGCAGTAAAAAGACAGTAAAAAAAACAGATTCCGTTATTTGCAGAGGCTATCTTCATGTGCTATAATGAAAATGTAAAAATCCATTCTGAGGGGGAATTCAGATGAAAAAGACAAAAATCTCCGCACTGCTCTGTGCGGCAATGCTGATGGGTGCTGCACTGCCCGTCGGAACGCCTGCCAATGCGGCTGACTCCGGTATGCGTGACATCACCACCATGGAGCTGGTACGGGAAATGGGCATCGGCATCAATCTCGGCAATACCTACGAATCCTGCGGTGACTGGATCGCACAGTGGGGCGACGGTACGCCCGAATCCTACGAAACCGCATGGGGCAGTCCGGTCATCACACAGAAAATGATTCAGGGCTATGCGGATGAGGGCTTCGGCGTTGTGCGTGTGCCGGTGGCATGGTCGAACATGATGGGAGAGGATTACACCATCAGTCCGGCATATCTGGAGGCTGTGCGTGAGGTCGTGGACTGGGCACTGGAAGCGGATCTCTATGTCATCCTGAACATTCACTGGGACGGCGGCTGGTGGGAAAACTTCCCGACCGACAAGGAAAACTGCATGTACAAGTACACACGCATCTGGACACAGCTCTGCGAAGCATTCGGAAGCTACGGCGATCACCTGATGTTTGAATCACTGAACGAGGAGGGCGGCTGGAGCTCCCTCTGGAATCAGTACGGCGGAGTTACACCCGGCAAGGCGGAATCCTTCGGACTGCTCAACGAGATCAACCAGACCTTTGTCGATCTGGTACGCAGTTCCGGCGGCAACAATGCCAAGCGTCACCTGCTGATCGCCGGCTATAACACCAATTTTGAGCTGACCTGTGATGACCTCTATGAAATGCCGGATGATCCGGAAAACCGCTGTGCTGTGTCGGTGCATTATTATACCCCTGCGACCTTTGCCATTCTCGAACAGGATGCGGACTGGGGCAAGGCAAGCTCCACATGGGGCACGGATGCGGAATTTGCCGAGCTGGAGTTCCAGATGAACCTGATGGAAACGCATTTCATCAAGGAAGGCATTCCGGTCATCATCGGTGAATACGGCTGTCCGACCAAGAACAAGGAGGCAGATTCGGTGCATCTGTTCCTGAAATCCGTGGCGGAGGAAGCCTATGAACGTCAGATGTGTCCGGTGCTGTGGGACACAACGGATCTGCATTACAGCAGAACCACCTGCAAGCTGAAGGATCAGGAGCTGAAGGCGGCATTCAATGCGATCACGCAGAGCAGTGCACCTGAAACGGGCATGCTGGGTGACGTCAATCAGGACGGCACGATCAATGCAGCGGATGCAGCAACCATCCTGACAGCGGCAGCAGCAGTTGGTTCCGGTGCAGCAAGCGGTCTGACAGCCGCACAGGAAACAGCGGCGGATGTGGACCGTGACAGTGATTTTGACGCAGCGGATGCGGCAGTGGTATTGCAGTATGCAGCAGAGCTTGGTACGGGCAGTACAATGACACTGGAAGAATTTTTGGCTTCCATCAATTCATAAAACAAAAAATGAGCTTCTCCCATCCGATCGGAGAAGCTCATTTTCATAATGTAGTTATCCCTTGACGACCATCTTCCATGTACCTGCATCCATACCGCTGCTGGCGGTATTGCTGACAAGGTAACTGCCGTCGGGAAGTGAATAGAAGCCGTGCACCTGATTGCCGTCGAACACCGTGCTGCCCCAGTCGATCACGACCTCACTTGTGCCCTCTGCGGCATGAATGCCGTAAATTGCCTCCTGTGCCTGAAAATAGAAGTCGTAGCCATTTGTGCCGGTGATGACATCGCTGTGGTAGGCAGGAACATTCTCGGTCTTGATGGTATTCAGCGTCATTGCGGACGGATCCACAGAAGCCATCATGATCTGCTGTGCATCGCCATGGTACATCAGGTAGACCTTGCCGTCTGCGGCACGGATCAGCTCATCACCGATCCGCATATCCCCACGGACACTGCCGAGATACTGCTTTTCCTTATCGAACACCATCACCTGATGATTGCCGGCAATATCGAAACCGAGGAAATAGGAATTGCCGTCAGCATCGACCTGCATGGACGGATAATCCACGCTTTCGCCCGTGGTTTCATCGAGCGTGAGCATGTCCTCCATGGCACATTCATCCGTCAGCGTCAGGGTACTGTCGTAGGTTTCCACATAGCGTTCGTCGCCGTTCTCGCCGTAGGCATAGAACACATGCACGGTATCCTCCGCACCCATGACGACCTCAAGAATGTCGCCGGCTTCACTGAGCCGTTTGAGGGTTTTCGGCTCTGCGGTGTTGGTCTTGGCATCATAGAGCACAGCGGATCTGCCGTCAAATTCATTCAGTCCGATCATGAGGTACTTGGTACCGAGGGGATAAACACGCTCCACAAGCTTCAGACCCTCGATGGCATTCGGCTCAACAATGAACTCCCTGTCCTTTGGCTCTGTAACGGGCTGTGCGGTGACTGCGGTCGTCTGTACGGGCTGTGTTTCGGTGACTTCTCCCTGTGCATCACAGCCGGTCAGGACTGCGGCAAGCAGGAAAGCTGACAGTACAGCATATTTTTTTGTTCTCATCACAATATCATCCTCCGGATCTCTCTTTTCTCTTTTCCAGCACTGTATTATTCTTAATAGTACAGACTACAGTATACCACATTTCTGCACCATTGTCAATAAAATGACAAAGACTGTAAACATTCCTTAATCATTGTGGGAAGGAATGGAGGGATTTGTTACATTTTCCGCATCCAAAAAGGAAAACCGCCCGTACCGTGACGGGCGGCTCAGTCTGTCGAAAAACCTTGTTAGGTTCAAAGGACGAAGTCCTTTGGCGGGTTGAGGGTACGCAGTACCCTCCAAACATAGCCCCTCCCCTCGGGGAGGGGTTGGGGTGGGGGCAGTTACAGGATGCCCAACCCTAAGAA
>JAFTQJ010000097.1 GCA_017462785.1 Oscillospiraceae bacterium
ACATCCACACTTTACCTGCAACCAGATGGCGTTCCGCAAAACAGGGACAAAGGAAGAAAATGCGGACAATCCGAAATATCAGATATACCGGAAGTGCGTCAAGCGGATCGAAAAGAGCTGTCAGCGGGGCAGTATCAGTGAGCTGCAAAGAACACATCTTCTGAACAAAGCCGAAGAACTGTACCACACCGCCATGACAACTGCGGAATACACAAACGAGGCATTTGCGGAAATGCTGGACTCCGGAAATTTGTATGAACAGTGCGGCATCACGCCGCCGAGGAAAGGACGACCGAAGAGAACATAATGGAACACTACGAAATGCTGCGGGAATGCGAAGCCTGCATTGCCGCCTGTGCCAAGCGGTTACTGCGAAAATACGGCTGCTCTCCGGACTCTCTCCCCGACCTTGAACAGGAGGGAAGGCTTGCAGTTCTGCTGCTCATCAAGCGGAACAGCTATGTTCCGGAGCTGGGAAGCTTTCCAACCTATGCAGCACCGTTCATACTGGGGGCAATGCACCGTTATCTTGAACAAAATCTCGGAAATCTTGCGATTTCCAGAGAGGAAATGCAGCAGATCATCAAAGCCAAGCGGCTCTGGGCGGATGGTCGCACAGCGGAGGATATCTGCGAACAGCTCGGCATAGAACGACTGGTTCTGGATGGATACATCGGCTATGATCTGCATTTCTTCTCTGCCCATGATATGTCCGATGAGGAAGATTTTGACCCCTACGAACAGGAGGCGTTTGCTGACAAGCTGCAGGAATCACCTGAAAAAATTACATTCCGTAATGGCTGCACCGAACGATTACAGCTGCTATTCGATCAGCTCTCCGGCAAGGAGCGGAGCATTCTCGGACACACATTCGGGGTGTTCGGCTATGAAATGCTGACAGCCAGTGAGATTGCTGTACTTGAACTAATGACGGAAAACGGCGTAAACAAGGCGAAACGTGCGGCAATTGAGAAGCTCATAATGCTGTATCCGGACAGTGAACTTCAGGCGTGGAGGAATATCTGGGATGGGCTTGAGCGTGTGCGGAGAAAATGGGAAGAAAAGTGAAGACATCCTTCAGTCAGATAGATTGCATCGAAATAGACCACATCGTGTTTCAAGATGTGGTCTGTTTTTCTATAATGAGATGGTTTGTCCTGTGACGTTGAATGAATTGGTCAATGCCACAACCTACTCAGCAATTGGTTAAGGTATATCCATTTTGGGAAGAACTGTACAAGCGACATGAAATACACAGGTCTTGATTCCGGTATTGTCGAAAGGGGTTCGGGGGACACCGCGACCAGCTGCGTTCGGCGGACAGCCGAATGCGATGCTGGCTCTCAAAAGAGAACCCTCCCAAAGTTTTCAATAGCGAGTGTAAAATCGTGTTCCTTCAGGCTGTTCAGTTTCAGAACACAACTTTCACAGTCGTACCTTCCCCGACCTTGCTTTTCAGCGTGAGTTTTGCACTGTGCAGCATTGCCCCATGCTTGACAATTGAAAGCCCCAGCCCCGTGCCGCCGATCTTTCTCGAATGGCTCTTGTCCACACGATAGAAGCGTTCAAAGACACGTTCCTGTTCTACTTCGGGAATGCCGATGCCAGTATCTTCCACTTCCATAAAGCTGTGTCCGTTCTCATTGCCTGTCCGGATCATTACTGTTCCGCCTGCATGATTGTACTTGATGGCATTGTCCGTGAGGTTGTACAGCATCTCCTCCAGCACTGCCGGAATTCCCTGTATCTGTGCATCCTCTCCGCCTATGGAAAGCGTCACATCCGCCTGCTCTGCTGCATAACGAAGCCGTTCTGCTGTATGTTCTGCAAGTGTCTGCAGAGAGATCACTTCCGTCGATCCGTCCGCATTTCCCTCGTCAAGCTGGGACAGCCGCAGGATATCCCCGATCAGCTGGATCATTCGCTGTGATTCACTGCGGATGGTTTCGGAAAAACCTTTGACATCCGCTTCCTTTACCATGCCGCTGCACAGCATATCGGAAATGCCATAGATCGTGGTCAGCGGCGTTTTCAGTTCGTGGGATACATTGGCAGTGAATTCACGCCGTATCTGCTTATTGTGATTCTTTTCTGTCACATCCAGTATTATAACGATCACGCCGATCACTTTGCCGGCGGCAGTGACGGGATTGGCGATGATCTGCAATTCCCGTGCATCCTGCTCCATCTGCTGTTCATTGTGTATTCCCTCCAGAGCCGTTTCAAGTGCTGTACGAAGCTGCGTACTGCGATTGAGCGAAAGCAGATTCTTCCCGATCGCATCCTCCTGTGTACTGCTCAGAATATGCAGCGCAGCAGGATTGCAGGACAGCACTTCATAACTTGCATCCACGATCAGAAAGCCCTCCTGCATGTGCTTGGTAATGATGGAGAATTCAGTCTGCCGCCGTTCCGATTCCTGTATCTGTCTGCGGATGTCCGCATTCTGGGAACGGACTTTTTTGACAAAAGGAGCAAGCTCCTCATATGGTTCTTCCAGTTCGGAATTATTGAGATCCATCTGATTCATAGGTGCGATAATCCGGTCTGCAAGTTTTCTGGAGAGAAATGCTGCAAGAACTGCCGTGATGATCAGTACTATGACAAGGGGATGCACGATACCCAGCACCAAAGCCCAGACTGCTCTGGTTTCAGCAGCGATCCGCAGGATCCTGCCATCCTCCAGCCGAAGTGCATAGTACAGCGTTTGTTTGCCGATCGTACCGGATATGCGGCTGGCTTCTCCTTCACCGGAGGAAAGGGCTTCCTGCACCTCGGTGCGATCAAGATGATTTTCCATCTCTGCAATATTTCCATCCGTATCAAAGAGGACAGTACCATCCGTACTGATGAGGGTTACTCTGTTCTTGCCATCAGAAACTTCTGTAAGATACGCATTCCCGCCGATGCGGATTCCCTCTGAGATGAGCTGTGCCTCGCTGCGAAGCTCCTGCATGACCTGTCCTGTGAAATGCCCGTGCAGAATGCCGATCAGAAAGATACTGCAAAGCAGCATGACGAAAACGGAAATACCCATCATACTGTGAAAAATTCTGTTTGTCATATGCTCTGCTCCTTGCCCGAAAACCGATAGCCCACACCTCTGACAGTTTCAAGATATTTGCCACAGTCACCCAGCTTTGCACGGAGCGTCCGGATATGGACATCGACCGTCCGGCTTTCTCCGTCAAATTGATAGCCCCAGACCTCCGACAGAAGCTCATCACGGGTATAGACCCTGCCTCGATGCTGTATCATCAGAAACAGAATGTCAAACTCTTTGAGCGTGAGAACGACCTCTGCACCGTCTGCAAGTACCAGATGTCTTTTGGGAAATATGGAAAGTCCGCCGCAGCGATACTCCTCCGTATCCTGTGGCATTTCAGAACGCCGCAGCAGTGCACGGATACGGGAAATCAATTCCATTGTGCCGAAGGGCTTGACCAGATAATCATCCGCCCCGCGATCGAGAGCAATGACCTTGTCGTATTCCGTGGATTTCGCTGTCAGCATCATCGCCGGAACACGGAGCGTATCACTGCGGCGGCGAAGCTTATCGAGGATCTGCAAACCGTCTTCCACCGGCAGCATGATATCGAGCAGGACAAGGGACGGTGTTTTGAGATTGACCGCATTCCAGAAATCCTCCGGATATGCAAAGCCCTCCGCCTCCAAGCCTGCACTGGTTAAGGCATAGAGGACGAAATTCCGGATGTTGTCGTCATCTTCAAGCATGTAGATCATGACAGTGCCTCTGTATCATGGTGTGAACCTGTTACGGAAAATTCCACCCATTCTGCAATATTGGTCGCATGGTCGCCGATGCGTTCGAGGTATTTTGCAATCATCAGAATGTCAATGCAGGCTTCCCCATGTTCGGGCTGTTCTGCGATCAGTGCAATCAGCTCACGGCGAACCTTGGAGAACAGCGCATCCACCTTGTCATCCGCCGCAATGACCGCCTGTGCTGCCGCAACATCACGATCCACAAAGGATTGCAGACTGCCTGTGACCATCGAAATGGCTTCAAGTGCCATCTCCTTGATATGCACCTTGCCGAATGTATGCTCACTGCCGACAAATCCTGTCATCTCGGCAATATCCGCTGCCTGATCGCCGATGCGCTCCATATCGCTGATCATTTTCAGTGCCGAAGAAACCATCCGCAGATCCGCTGCAACCGGCTGCTGCTGGAGCAGGAGCTTCATGCAGAGGCTTTCGATCTCCCGTTCCTTTTCGTCAATTGCCCGCTCTGCCGCAAATGCACTCTCCGCCATCTCTGCGTCATTGTCCAGCAATGCCTTGACCGCACAGGTGATGGCATCCTCGCAGAGTGCGCCCATTTTAATCATCTCCACATTCAATGTGCGGAGCATTTCGTCGAAAAATATTCTCATAAAAACCTCCCATCAGCCAAAACGACCTGTGATATAATCTTCTGTTCTCTGATCCTTCGGCATGGAGAACAGCTCTTCTGTCTTTCCAAATTCCACCACATCACCCAGCAGGAAAAATGCCGTCTTATCGGAAATTCTTGCCGCCTGCTGCATGTTGTGCGTGACCATGATGATGGTGTACTTTTCTTTCAGCTCCATCGCAAGATCCTCGATCTTCGATGTCGAAATCGGGTCAAGTGCGGAGGTCGGTTCGTCCATGAGGAGGACTTCCGGTTCAACTGCCAATGCCCTTGCGATGCACAGTCTCTGCTGCTGACCGCCGGAAAGTCCGAGCGCACTTTTCTTCAGGCGATCTTTCAGTTCATCCCAGATTGCCGCATCACGCAGAGATTTCTCCACGATCTCGTCAAGTCTGGACTTTGACCGGATACCGTGGGTACGAGGACCGTAGGCGATGTTGTCATACACACTCATCGGGAAAGGATTGGGCTTCTGGAAGACCATGCCCACACGGCGGCGGAGGCGGTTGATGTCCATGTCTCCGTAAATATCCTCGCCGTCCAGCAGAATCTCGCCCGTGATTCTGCACCCAGCCACCAGATCATTCATGCGGTTGAGGGATTTGAGCAGGGTCGATTTACCGCAGCCGGACGGACCAATAAAAGCGGTGATTTCATTTGTGGCAATGTTCAGATCAATGCCCTTGAGGGCTTTGAAATCGCCGTACCAGAGTTCCATATTTTTGATGGTGAATTTATCCATGATGTTTCTCCTTATTCACTTTTGCCAGCCAGTTTTTTTGCTGCAAATCCCGACAGTGCATTGATGTCGACCACCAGCACCAGCAGAACAACCGCTGCCGCATGTGCCTGTTCCGTGTAAAGTCCTTCAGAAAGCAGAGCATACATATGCACGGAAAGCGTTCTTGCGGAATCCGTCAGGCTGTCGGGGACTGCGGCGAATGTGCCGGCGGTGAAGATCAGTGCCGCACTCTCGCCCACGATTCGACCAATGGCAAGGATCACACCTGCCAGAATGCCGGGGATGGCACTGGGCAGGACGATTGTAAATACCGTCCGCAGCCGTCCTGCACCCAGACCAAAGCTGCCCTCCCGATAGGAATCCGGCACGGACAGCAGTGCTTCCTCCGTGGTGCGGATGATGAGGGGGAGGATCATGATCGCCAGCGTCACCGCACCGGCAATCAGGGAATAGCCCATTCCCAGCGTGATGACAAAAAGCAGATAGCCGAACAGACCGTACACAATGGACGGAATGCCGGACAGGGTTTCCGCTGTGACACGGATGACTTTGACAAGCTTGCTGCCTCTTTTGGCATACTCCACAAGGTAGATCGCCGCAAAGATGCCCACGGGAACGGCAAGCAGGAGGGAGAGTACTGTCATGATGACGGTATTGACAAGAGCCGGTGTCATGGAGACATTCGTGCTGTTGTACTCCCATGCGAAGATGGAGGGGCAGTATTTGATGAGTGCCGGAATGCCTTTGACAAGGATATAGCCAACCAGCATCACCAGCACGCCTGCGGAGATCGCGACCGACAGGAGCATCAGGATTTTCAGCAGGAGGGAAAGCGGCTGTGTTCTGTATTCACGGAGCTTTTGTTTCCATGTGCGGCTGTTGATCGCCGGAGTTGTTTTTTCTGCAAGTTCCATAGTTTACCTCAATCCTTGGAGCGGTTCTTGATGATGGAAAACAGCGTGTTGATCAGCAGAATGAACACGAACAGTACTACTGCTGTTGCAATCAGTGCGTCACGGTGGAGATCCGCTGCATAACCCATTTCCAGTACGATATTTGCCGTGAGGGTACGGATGCCGGAGGCAAGCCCTTTCGGCATGACACTCTGGTTGCCGCAGACCATCACGACCGCCATCGTTTCGCCGATTGCTCTGCCGATGCCGAGGATCACGCCTGCCATAATGCCCGTCTTTGCCGCCGGAAGCGTGGCAAAGAACACACTCCGTTCCGCCGTTGCACCGAGGGCAAGCGAGCCTTCATAGAAGCACTCCGGCACGGCACGGATCGCCGATTCTGCGACACCGATGATGGTCGGGAGGATCATCATGCCAAGCAGCAGGGATGCGGTCAGCATGCTCTTGCCGCTGCCGCCTGCGATATTCTGCATCATGGGGACGATCACCATCAGCCCGAAAAATCCGTATACGATGGAGGGGATGCCAGCCATGAGTTCGATGGCAGGCTTGAGAATTTTATAGAGCTTCTGTGGACAGAATTTCGCCATATAGACCGCACACAGCAGTCCGATCGGCACACCGATGAGGATCGCACCTGCCGTGACATACAGACTTCCCACGATCATCGGGAAGATGCCGAACTGGTTCTCCAGCGGCTTCCAATTCTTGCCCAGCAGGAAGTCAAATACGCCGATCTCTGCAATTGCCGGGATGCCGTTTGCAAAGAGGAATATGCAGATGGTGATGACTGCGATCACGGAAATACAGGCGGACAGGAGGAACACGCCGTGCATGATGGTTTCTTTGTATTTGTGCATCGTATTGTCCTTTCAGAGATTACTGGATCTCGCTCCAGTCCGTGATCTCACCGGTATAGATGCCCCGGATCTGTTCGGAGGTCAGATTTTCTACAGCATTTTCATGATTTACGATCACTGCAATGCCGTCCATCCCAATCACTGTTGGAATCAGACCTTCGGCAATCTCGCTGTCCTTGACATCTCTCGAAGCCATGCCGATGTCACATGCCCCCTCGATGGTACTGGTCATGCCGGCACTGGAGCCTGTCTGCTGGATCTCGATGGTCACGCCCTCGTTCAGAGCCTTGTATTCATCCGCCAGCACTTCCATCACGGGTGCAACGGAAGTAGAACCTGCGATCACGATCGTGCCGGTCAGTCCTGCGGAAGTGTAGGATTCTGCATCGGATACGGAAATATAGCCCTCTTCCTCAATGATCGCCTGACCATCTGCACTCAGGATATAGTCCACAAAATCCAATGCCAGCTCGCTGATGTCCTCTTTTGTGGCGATGTTGAACGGTCTTGCGACTTGATAAGAACCATCATTGATATTTTCTGCCGTTGCTGCCACGCCGTCCACGCTGACTGCTTTGACTTCATCATTGAGGGAGCCGAGGGAGATATAGCCGATGGCATTCTTGTTGCCCACAACGGACTGCATCACAACGGAGGTGCTGTTGGAGATTTCGGCAGAAGCCACGGTATTGTCCGTATCATCCACGAGAATGCCCATCAGCTCAGTGAAAGCATCCCTGGTGCCGGAGCCGTCCTCACGGGAGATCACAGTGATGGAGCTGTTTGTGCCTGCACAGCCTGTGAACATTGCTGTGGTGAGAGTTAGAGCCATAGCTGCCTGTACGATTTTTCTTGTTTTCATAATAAACCATCCTTCTTTCGGTTTTTGTGAATTGTACTTTCTTCTGGGTACAGTTTTATTATACGGCATGAACGTAAAAAACAAAATCCTGCTCCCGTAAAATCATCGTGAAATTTACGGGGCAGGATGGCTGATTTTATTAAGAGTTTGTGTGAATGTGAGGCTTTTGTAAAATCCAGATGTCAATCATTTGCCGATTCCTGTCATTCTCATGTTCAAAGCAGTGATGGCTTCGGGCAGCTCACGGATGCTGTCAATGACCATATCCGCACCGGCTTCCATATATTTTTCCGCAGTTTCACACTTTCTTTGTGCAAGCTGATCCGGATGCATGGTGTCATATTCCTCCTGTGTCAGACCAAGCAGATTCGAGCCTGTCAGGATACCGATGCTCCATGCACCGGCGTTCTTACCCTCCAGAATATCCGCAATGGTATCGCCGACTTTGACCACACTTGTCACCGGGTATACATTCATCTGCTGCATGCATGCAAAGAGCATGAACGGTGTCGGTCTGCCGAGTCCTGTCAGATCGGGAGTGATCACACAGTCCGGTGTATAGCCCGCAGCGGATGCGGCAGGGAGCACATGTTTCATCATTTCTGCATTGTAACCGGTTGTTGAGCCGATCTTTATACCCATTTTCCGGAGCTGTTCCATCGTTTCCACTACGCCGTCAATGGGCTTGCTGTATTCTGCCACGACCTGTGCAAGACGTGCTTCAAACTGTTCGTAGAGTGCTGTGACATCTTCTTCATTCCAGCTTCTGCCATATTTTGCATTCCACTGCTCAGATGCGGATGCAAGGGACAAAAGGCTGCGGATATGGGCTTTCTTTTCCATGCCCATCGGGCCGTTGATCTGTGCACGGGTGAGGGTAATGCCGGCGTTGCGGAAAATTTCCTCAAATACGACCATCGGTGCGGAAGAACCATAGTCCACGGTTGTGCCTGCCCAGTCAAATACGGCAAGCTGAATTTTGTTTGCTGTGTTCATGCGTTTCCTGTCCTTTCTGTTACTTTGCGAGAAATTCTGCGAAAATACCGCAGAGCTTTTCAATATCTTCAGGATAGATTTCACCGATGTTGCCGATCCGGAATACATCAGCATCCGTTACCTTGCCGGGGTAGATCGCATAGCCTCTTTCCTTGATGAAACTGTACATTTCTTCAAAGGAGAAGTCCGCCCTGTCCGGATACAGGAATGTGGTAATGATCGGGCTTTGGTTGTTATCAAGATAAGTCTGGAAACCAAGATTTCTCATCTTCTCAATCAGCAGATGGTTATTTTCGCTGTAACGTGCAAATCTTTCCGGAACGCCGCCCTCTGCTTCCAGTTCAGAAAGTGCCTTTGCAAAGGCAAGTACCACATGAGTCGGAGAGGTGAAACGCCATTTTCCGTCCATTTCCATGCCCTTCCACTGGTCATAGAGGTCGAGAGAAAGGCTGACTGCATTGCCCTCGCACTTTGCAAGCTCGTTTCTGCGGCAGAGAATGAACGAAAAACCGGGAACGCCCTGAATGCATTTGTTGGCGGAGCTGATGAGGAAATCAATGCCGAGAGCTGTCATATCGATCTCCACACCGCCGAAGCTGGACATGGCATCGACAATAAATGTTCTGCCACGACCCTTGACCGCCCCTGCGACAGAAGCAATGTCATTGAGAATTCCCGAGGTCGTTTCACAATGCACCATGGAAACATGTGTAATATCGGGATCGGTTTCAATTTCTTCAGCAATTACAGCAGCATCGGGGATTTCGTTGTAGGGAAAGTGGAGGATCTTGTAGGAAAGCCCTGCGTGCTTTGCAATCTCTTCCATACGCTCACCGTATGCACCATTTGCAGCGATCAGAAGTTTTCCGTTTCTGCCGACTGCGGATGTCAGCACGGATTCCACACCGAATGTGCCGCTGCCCTGCATCAGAACGGCAGTATATTCATCTTCGGAAACATGGGCGATACGGAGCAGCTCCCTGCGGATGTTCTGCGTAATCTGCTTGTAGTCGTTATCCCATGTGCAGTGGTCAACCAGCATTTCCTGCTTGACGGTTTCGGTTGTGGTCAGCGGACCGGGGGTCAGAAGTTTGTAGTTAATCATATTCATATTCCTTTCGTTATTTACAGGATTCAGAAAGATTTCTGTGCTTTTCGAGAAGTTCCACCGTAAGCGGTTCAGGGAATGTCTTTGCGTTTGCAGAAACTGCATTGCTGTCGGCATTTTCACCTTCATACAACGGTACGGGGTAATAGGTCATCAGATTCTCTCGGCCATTTTCGATAATACACTGCACCATTTCCATCGCAATGGGATTGGTACTTTCGCCCTTATCCACCACAGCAAGGGATTCGGTCAATGTGAAATTACCCTCGGCAGGGTCAACGAAATCCACAGGTAGACCCTCCTCCTTGTCCGCAATTGCCTGATGACGCAGACCAAATCCAATTGCAACCTCACCTGCACGCACCTTTTTGATCGGGCCGGAACCGGACTGTTCGATGTGTGCACCTGCATTTGTATAGATCTCAGTGAGGATATCCTTTGTGCCGTCCTCGCCGTATTCACTGATAAGGGATTGAATCATCAGCCATGCAGTGGAAGAACCCTGAATGTCCACAACGGAGAGATAGCCTGCATATTCTGGATTCGCCAGATCCTTGACGGAGGTCGGTGCAGTAAGACCGCTTTCAGCAAGTACATCCGTATTCACAAGGATCGCCCCCTGATTCGCAAGGAACGGTGCATAGTAGGTGGGGTAGGAATCGGTAGTATCTACTGTAAAGGTCAGATCCTCGAACATGCTGTATTCCGCCTGTGCACTCTCAATATAGTAGCTGCTCATGGTGATAACATCAGCTTCAATGTCCGTACCCTCTGCCAGCATCTTGCCGCCAAGTTCGGATGTGCCGAAGCTCTGGAACACATACTTTCCCTTGTAGCCGTTCGCATCCAGCGTCTTTTTCATAGATTCCACGGCTTCATCATCAGCGTTGGAGTAGATGATGACCTGCTCACTTGCTTCTCCGCCGCATCCGGTCAGGGCTGCACAGGCGGTAAATGCCATAGCGGCACAAAGAGTTGCGCTTAATGTTCTTTTCAGATTCATGCTTATTTTCCTTTCTTCATTCGGATTGCTGCAAAAAGTCTGATCAGACCCTTAACAGCGAGATTTGTACTTAAAATCAGGATGGACAGCACAAAGATTTCGTTGAAGTTTGCAAAGTGCTGCAATTCCTTGATTTTGGCGGTGATGATCATGGTTTTGGTACTTGCAAGGAAGATGACCGCACTGACGGTGACCATGGCATTCACAAAGAAATAGCTGAATACTTCAAGCAGAGTTGCGATGGCATTGGGGGTGATGATGCGCACGACAGTTTTCAGCCAGCTGTCGCCCATGAGCCTTGCGGTGGTCTCCCAGGAAGCATTGAGCTTTTCCAGACTACTTTTCATCATCAGGTAGGGGGAGGAGAAATAATGTACAATATTACAGAGAATGAGTACTGCAAAGGTATTCTGAAGAAATGTTCCTCTGAATGTCAGAAGATACGCCACACCGAGCACCATACCGGGGATGGTGTTGGTAATGAGGGATACGGTATCGGGAATTTTGCCATAATGCCGGTGTTCGCCACGTCTTGCAGAAACAAGTGCACAGGCATACACAAGCAGAGAACCCAGCAGAGCCGTCAGGAATGCCACGATCAAGGAATTCCGGTACACATTCATAAGTGTATGATCAGTGAATATTTCTGTGACGTGGGAAACTGTCAGCTGCATTTTGTATGGATACTGTTCTACGAACGGTACAAGGAAAATGACTGTAAACATGGACAGCACGAGGAGGATGATGATTCCGGAGAGAATGCCGCAGATCCAGTCCCGTACACGGTTTTTTGTCAGTTCGATCACGGAAATTTTATTGTAGCGGATGTTATATCTGTTCAGGCAGGAAATCAGGAGAATGCTCAGCACGGACGGCAGCAGCATGAGGATGGAAACCGCTGAACCGGTGTTGAAGTCCGGCAGACTTCCCAGCATTTCATTGTAGAGTCTGGTTGAAAGAAGATTGATATTTCCGGCAAGTGCCGCAGGAATGCCATAATCTGTAAAGCTCAGCGTAAAGCTCTGGATAAAGGAAACAGCAAGTGTACTGATCAGCGGTGTGATGACCGTGTTGACAAAGGTTTTCAGCGTGCTGTCCCCCATGATACGGGATACGATCATGAATTTCTTGTCGATATATCCCATGGTATTGTTGATGAGCATAAAGGAAATCGGGAGTGTATAGATCACATAGCCGATGATGAGTCCGGCTGTGCCGTAAATGTCCACGATCTGCCTGCCAAGAATTTTTGTAATGATTCCCTGTTTTCCCAAGGAATAGATAATGGCAAATCCATAGGTAATGGTTGGAAGAAGCATGGGGAGCATGACCAGTGCGGCAATGATTTTTTTGAGCCTTTTATGAATATTTGTGTAGTTTACAGCATATGCCGGAATGAACGCAAGTACTGTCGTAATGATGCCGCTTGCCGCAGAAATCAGGACACTGTTGAGGAATGCTTGGAAAATATTGCCGCCTGCAAAGAGATTGGCATAAAATTCAAATGTTACACCATCACTGCCGTATACGGATTTTGCAAGAATCGTGACCATCGGCAGCAGGAGGAAGAAACCGAACAGCAGTCCGGAAAACAGCAGGATCACGATCTGCGGGGAGATTTTTTTCTTACTCATACTGCCGTCCTTACTTCTCCGCCGTCAAAGAGTGCAAGGATATTGCTGCGTTTGATCTCCAGCTGCCGAAGGATGAATTCTGTCACAAAGCCATCCTTTGGAGCGTGAATGATCTCATCGGGCTTTGCATACTGGAGGATCGTACCGCTGCCCAGAATCATGACCTTATCCGAGAGACTCAGAGCCTCCTCGGGATCATGCGTTACAATGATGGTTGTAAGGTGGAATTCCTTTGCGATCTGCCGGATCTTTTCCTTAATGGATTCCTTGATGACACCATCAAGTGCACTCAGAGGCTCATCCAGCAGGAGAATTCTGGGTTTCATGACAAGGGTTCTGGCAAGAGCCACTCTCTGTTTCTGACCGCCGGAGAGCTGTTCGATATTCTTGTTCAGATGCTCCCGCAGTCCAAGCAAGTCGATCAGATCCTGTACCTCATCGGGCGTGGAAATATCAGGCTTGTTCCGTAGTCCGTAGACGATATTTTCATAGGCATTCAGATTCGGAAACAGGGCATAGTCCTGAAAGACGATGTTAAACCCCCGTTCTTCCATGGGGACCTTTGTGATGTCATGGGTATTGAACCGGATCTCGCCGCAGTCGGGCTGTGTGATACCGAGGATGATATTAAGCAGTGTCGTCTTACCGCTTCCGGAAGAACCAAGGATGGAAATGATCTCCCCGTCATCCACAGAGAAATTGATGTGTCTGAGCACATTGACATTGCCGAACGATTTTTCAATATTTTTCAGTTCCAGCATTTCATGTTCCTCTCTTTCTTTTTGATTACAGTATCATTATACAACACGCAGGTAAAATGCGAAATCGTATTGAAGTAAAATGTGCACATCAATTTCATCCATTAAAACACTATAAACAAAAAAACGCTTTACAAAGACGGTGTTATGTAAAGCGTTTGAAAAATTCTCATCGTTAAAATCGCCTGTTCTGATTCGTAAAAATAAAAAAACCGCTAAGGATGTTTATCCTTAGCGGTTTTCCATTGGAGCTTGTGACAGGATTCGAACCTGCGACCATGCGTTGTTTATAAAGCGACGTTTGATTCGTTTTAAAAAACAGGGCATCCACCCCGATTCTACGCCGCTTTCTCCGATTCTGCGGCGTGTTCCAGTTTGCCGATAAAACGGTAGTAAATCTCCACCTGCTGAAATACTCGGCCCTCATCCGCCACTTCCTTGTGATGCACTACAATTTTGTCAATCAGCTCGTTCAGAATGGCGGCATCCAGCTGGTCGATGACAGTGTACTTTTTAATGAGATTCACAAACTTGTCAGTTGCATCGCTCTCCGCTTTCAGCTGTTCAATTCGTTGCCGCAGGTCGGGGAGTGCTTCCTTGATTTCTCTCTGCTCGGATTCATACTGTGCCGACATTGCTTCATAGCGGTTTTCAGGAATTCTTCCTAGCACGCTGTCCTCGTACAGCTTACACAGAATGCGGTCGATTTCCTCGAAACGGCTCTGCTTCTTCTCATACTCGGCTTGCAGTTTCTTTGCTTCCTTTGCGGAATCCGTCTGGAATTTCCTCTCCAGAAACGCCTTGAACTGCTTCTTATTACGGCGATAATTCCAAAGCACACTCCGCAGGTCGATCAGCACAAGATCGTACACTGTATCGTAGCGGATATAGTGGGAGGCACAGTATTCCTTGCCATGCGTCTTGTACATCCAGCAGGAATATGCCCCGTGATAAGTGCCATCCTTTCGCTTCTTCTGCGAGTAGGTGAGGGCATGACCGCAGTCCGCACAGTACAGAAGCCCTGCGAACATCTGCACTTCGCCCGTCTTGGCAGGGCGGTGTTTGGCATTCATGATCTTGTGTACCGTGTCCCACAATTCCTGCGAAATGATCGGTTCATGACAGTGTTCTACCACAATCCAATCCTCCCTCGGACACTTTACAACCTGCTTGCTTTTCATGGATTTTGCTCGCTGTTTGCCGTACACCAGCCTGCCGAGATAGACTTCATTGTTCAGAATCACACGGACGGAGGTGACGTGCCAGTCGAATTCCTTCCGCCAGTAGTCTGATTTGAAGTAGTCGGGGTTATGCTGATTGAAGTAGGCAATGGGGTTCAGTACCTTTTCCGCACGGAAGATTTTTGCGATCTTGTTGTACCCGACGCCCTCCGCAGTCAGTCGGAAAATGCGCCTGACAACCTCTGCCGCTGGCTCGTCCACAATCAAGTGGTGACGGTCGTTGGGGTCAAGCTTGTATCCGAAAGGCGGCTTGGAACCCATGAATTGCCCTGCCTTTGCCTTTGCTTTTTTGGCAGCTTTGGTTTTCTTTGACACGTCACGGGCGTACATTTCGTTCATCACGTTACGCATCGGGAACATCAGATCATCTTCATTGATTGTGGAGTCATAGTGATCATCCGCTGCAATGAACCGCACGTTCTGTTCCTTGAAATGCTCTACCTGCAAGCCGACCTCCACATAGTTTCGACCAAATCGTGACAGGTCTTTCACAATCACAAGGTTGATTTTCCCAGCATGAATATTCGAGAGCATTCGCTGAAATGCAGGTCTGTTGAAGTTTGTACCGCTGTAGCCGTCATCACAGTAGAACTCATATTCCGTGATGCTGTGTGCCTGACAGTACTGTTCCAATAAGATTTTCTGTGTTTCGATGGACACACTGCCGCCGAAGCTGCCGTCATCCACCGAGAGTCTGCAATATAGTGCTGCGTGTTTCTGCATCATCATTCTCCTTTCGGGCAGCGGACACGCATAGCCTTGCACCAACAGTATACCACACCTGTCAGTGCAAAGCAAGCTGAATTTGTCCGCCGCTTTCATCTTTGTGCAACCTCAATAAGCGGTTGCTTGGAATTTGTTCATCTTGCAGAAGCGTTCTTCCGCTGAATCATTTCCTCGAACTCATCTGACACAGATCCGATTTCATCTTCCGTTTCCAGTCTGCGGAGCATGAGATTGGAGAGCGATTTCGCAGCACTGGTCTGCCCCTCAAAGACAGACCACACACGGTATGTCACGCCGTTCAGATAGTGATCATGGTACTGCACATCGCCCTGATTCTGACACAATGACGGTTCGAGGGTGTAGTCTCTTTTTCTGATTTTGATTCTTTCCATAGTCCTCCAGTTCTCCGAACAAAGTCGGATTGCATCTTGTTTTTTCTGTAAATCTGATACTCATTTTAGATCTTCCTTTCTGCATTATTTTAGATAGGGTATCGGCATTTGCGATACCCTTTGCTGAGTGGTGAGGGGACGTTTTATCCCCTCATC
>JAFTQJ010000098.1 GCA_017462785.1 Oscillospiraceae bacterium
CTCCCACGACCTTTTTGAAAAAAGGTCGATCAAAAACTTTTGTCCTTGCCTTCGGCGTTAATTGAATGGTTTTTCAACAGACTGTTGGGACGGCGAGAGCCGTCCCATTGCATTTAGAGGGAGCATTCCGCAAAACAGGGAATGAACAGCGGCAGGCTGATTTCCAAATGCGTCTGCCGGCACAGGCTCCGTGCATTTTAGAGCTGAATGCAAAAACATACAAATTTCATGTTTATCCCCTCTGCATTTATACCCATAACACCAAAAAGCCCCTGAATCCCTTGACTTTTTGACTGTTTGGGCGTATAATGAAAGTAACTGTTTCCAAGAATATGATATAGGTACAACAAAAGGAGTACACAGGATTTATGATACAGCAAATCAAAGAACTCTATGCTTATCGCCAGATGATCTTCAGTCTGGTCAAAAAGGATCTGCGTGGACGTTATAAGGGCAGCGTTCTGGGCTTTCTCTGGACGTTCATCAACCCCCTTTTCCAGCTGGTGGTCTATACCATCGTCTTTTCGTTCATCCTCAAAAGCGGCATCGAAAAATACTACCTCTATCTCTTCGTTGCCCTCATTCCGTGGATCTTCTTCTCCGCCTCCATCACCGGCGGTTCTGCAAGCATCGTTGCACAGAAAGACCTCATCAAAAAGATCTATTTCCCCCGTCAGGTCATCCCGATCTCCTATGTGACAAGCTGCTTTGTCAATATGCTCCTGAGCTTCCTTGTCATTTTCGCAGTTGTTATTTTTTCCGGTGTCGGGCTGAATCCCCTTGCTCTGCTCTGCCTGCCCGTCATCATGGCGGTCGAATACCTCCTTGCAGTCGGTATGGCTTTGCTTGCATCCGCAGTGACGGTCTATTTCAAAGACCTTGAACATATCCTCGGCATCGTTTCCATGGCGTGGATGTACCTCACCCCCATCATGTACGACAAAGCGATCATTCCGGAGGAATTCCTCCCCGTTTTCAATCTCAACCCCATGACCCACATCATCGACTGCTATCGGGACGTGCTCTATTACGCACAGGTGCCCGACCTTACTTCCCTTGCATCCTCCTTCGGGCTGGGCGTGCTTTTCCTGATTGTGGGATGGGTGGTCTTTGACAGATTGCAGAAGCATTTTGCGGAGGAATTATAACTTTTGATGGTTTCTGCGAAACTTCCCCCACCCCCTGCCCCCTCCCCGAGGGGAGGGGGTGAGTGAGCCGGTGCTCCGCACCGGCACCGGCAAGGGCTATCGCCCTTTGAACCCTATGTTTTTGGGGTTTGTCATTTGACACTATTTGGTTTCAGAGGTTATGTCATGAAAGAAAAAGAAATTGTCATTGATGTGCAGAACATCACCAAAAAATTCAAGATCTATCTCGATAAGGGCAGCCAGCTCAAGGAACGTCTGCTGTTCCGGAGCCGCAACCGCTTTGAGGAGCGTGAGGTGCTCAAAGGCATCAGCTTTCAGGTGCGGCGTGGTGAAGCCATCGGTCTGATCGGTCATAACGGCTGCGGCAAAAGCACCACGCTCAAACTCCTCACAAAGATCATGTACCCCGACAGCGGCACCATCACCATGAAGGGCAGAGTTTCCAGCCTCATTGAGCTTGGTGCCGGATTCCATCCGGATATGAGCGGCAGGGAGAATATCTACACCAACGCCTCCATTTTCGGTCTGACCAAAAAGGAGATCGACAAGCGGCTCGATGACATCATCCGCTTTTCGGAGCTGGAGCAGTTCATCGACAATCCCGTCCGCACTTACTCCTCCGGTATGTATATGCGGCTTGCGTTTTCGGTTGCCATCAATGTGGATGCGGACATCCTCCTCATTGATGAGATCCTCGGTGTCGGAGATGCCAATTTTCAGGCGAAATGCTTCAACAAGCTGCGTGAGATCAAGGCGAGCGGTACGACCATCGTCATTGTATCCCACTCCCTCGGACAGATCGAGCAGATCTGCGAGCGTTCCATCTGGATCCATGAGGGCGTGATCCGTGCAGAGGGTCCCCCCAAGGAGATCGACCTTGCCTACCTCGAATATATGGGGCAGAAGATACAGGAACGCACTGCACAGGAGCTTGCAGAGCAGGCAGCCGCACAGCAGGCGGAGGAAGCCGCAAAGCCAGCCCCCGAAGCAGAAGCTCCCGAGGCTGTGCCCGAACCGGAAGAGCCGGAGGAGGTCAAAAAACGCTGGGGCAACGGCAATGCCCGCATTTCCGCCATTCACGTTCTCACCAAGGACGGGCAGAAGCAGCGTGTGTTCCGGACTGGAGATGCCGTCCGCATCCGTGTGGATTACAGGGTGAAAAAACCCGTGGAGGATGCTGTGTTCGGCATCGGCATTTTCAACCGTGACGGCGTACAGTGCTACGGCACGAACACCCATATCGACAAGCTGCCGCAGTTCCGTCTGACGGAAAGCGGCACAGCGGAGATCAGCCTGCATGAAGTGAACCTCCTGCCGGGCGAATATCTCATCGACATTGCCATTGAATCCGGTGACGGCATCCCCGTGGATTATTACAGAGAAGCCTGCCGCATCGAAATGATCTCACCCATCGGCGATGTCGGCATCGCAAGAATCGGGCACGAATGGACGGTGTAACCCGTCCGCACCAAAAGGATCGGAATTTATGAGCCATTTAACCAATTTTCTGAATGAATTTTCCCAACGCTCCGGCATGCGTGGGAAACTGACCAAACGCCTCTTTGCCGGCATGCTTGCAGGCTTGCAGGCGGCACAGCAGGATATGTCCGCACTCCGGCAGGAAATGCAGGAGCAGCAGAAAGAACTGAGTGCTGCGGATGTGCGGCAGGAGGAACAGACCGCACGTCTGATGCAGGAGCTTCAGTCGCTCCAGAGAACAGCGGAGCAGGAAAAGCTTGCATTGCAGCAGCGGCTCGATCATGCGGAGCAGGTGAATGCGGACTTGCAGGAACAGCTGCGGCAGATGCAGGAAATGCTTGCCCCCGAGGGTGCGTTCCGTCAGAATCTGGAAACGCTGAATGTCAACATGCGGAGCAACAATGCACAGCTCGAAACGCTGCAAAGCGACAATGCCCTGTGCAAGCTCAAGCTCTCAGGACTGGAACGCCGCCAGAATACCGCCGCACCTGCACAGCAGTCCGGCAGTGCTCCGGCAGTACGGGTGCAGGATTCGGACTATGATACGATCGACTATTTCGATTTTGAGAATCATTTCCGTGGAAGCATTGCCCGTATCAAGGAAGCCCAGCGGATGTATCTCCCCTATTTTCAGGGAAAAAAGAACGTCCTCGACATCGGGTGCGGACGTGGGGAATTCCTCTCCCTCCTGCAAGATGAGGGCATTCCGGCACGGGGCGTGGATGTGTATGAGCCGTATGCGGAATACTGCCGGATGCAGGGACTTTCCGCAGAATGCGGTGACGGCATTGCCTGCCTGCAAACGCTTGACAGCGTGGATGGTATTTTTGTCGGTCAGGTCGTGGAGCATCTGAAAACCGAGCAGATCACAGCACTTTGCAATACCGCCTATGAAAAGCTCACGGACGGCGGCTGTATCGTGATCGAAACCCCGAACCCGACCTCCCTTGCGATCTATACGGGAGCGTTCTATATCGACCCCTCCCACGTCAAGCCCGTCCATCCGCTGACAATGCAGTATTTCCTTGAAAAGGCAGGCTTTACGAACATTGAGATCCTCTATCCGGAACAGAGCAAGCCGGATGTGCAGATCAGAACGACCGATCCGGACATGCAGAAAATCACAGACATCATGTTCGGTGCACAGGATTATGCGATCATTGCTGTAAAGTGACGGCGGGGGACAGCGTTCCCCACATTCGGCTTGCCGCAGCATGATCAGAAAGGAAGACCACTCATGGACAACAAAACCATTCATATAGAAGAAATTATGCAGAATATCCGGAAGGAGATCAAAGAAAAAGGACTTTCCTCCGATATGCTGAGCTTTGAGGATGTACCCTACCAGAAGCCCGATGCCGCTGTGAACGGTGCAGGCTCCGAGGAAGTGAAAAATTCCCTCGTTTACCTCAACGGACACTACAATGTCCAGCCCTATAAGCCCCTCGGCGGCAATCCGCTGTTTGTCTTTATCAAGAAAGTACTGCGGAAGCTGATGAAATTCTACATTGAACCCATCGTCAATGACCAGAACAATTTCAATGCCAATGTTGTGCGTGTACTGAATGCACAGCAGAATACCCCTGCACCCGACACCGATGAACTGATGAAGCGGCTCGAAGTGCTCGAACTGAACCAGAAGCAGCTTACCCTGCGTGTTGCTGCACTCCAGCAGGAAAACGCAGCACTCCGTTCACGCATCGGAAAGCAGGGCTGATATGAGGATCGTACAGCTGCTGACCACGCTTTCCTTCGGCGATGCTGTCAGCAATGACACCATTGCACTGCGTTCCGTGATTGCGGAAATGGGCTATGATACGGCGATCTATGCGGAAAACATTGACCCACGCCTCCCCAAGCACACCGCACTGCATGTGGAAAAGCTGAAGGATCTCAAAAAAGATGACATCATCATCTACCATAAATCCACCGGCACGGATCTGAGCTTTTCCCTCGGAAAGTACCCCTGCCGGAAATTCATGATCTACCACAATATCACACCGCCGGAATTTTTTGTACCCTACAATACAGCGGCGGCTTCCCTCACAGAATACGGTCTGGAGGGCGTGAAGCATCTGAAGGATACGGTCGAATACTGCATGGCGGATTCCGGCTTCAACAAGCAGAATCTGCGTGATTTCGGCTTTTCCTGTCCCATTGATGTACGCCCCATCCTCATTCCGTTCGAGGATTACAACAAGGAACCCGACTCCGCCGTTCTCCGCAGATACACCGAGGACGGCTGGACGAACATCGTCTTTGTCGGCAGAATCGCCCCGAACAAGAAGCAGGAAAATGTCATCCGGACATTCTACCACTACAAGAAGCTCAACCCCAAGTCCCGCCTGATCTTTGTCGGCTCCTATCAGGGCATGGAAAATTACTATGACCGCCTGCAAACCTATGTGCAGGCTCTTGGGCTTTCCGATGTCATTTTCACAGGACATATCAAATTCGCCGAAATCCTTGCCTATTACCGTGCAGCCAATGTCTTTCTGTGCATGAGTGAGCATGAGGGCTTCTGTGTGCCGCTGGTCGAGGCAATGCATTTTCAGGTGCCCGTCATTGCCTATGATACCAGTGCGATTGCTGACACCCTCGGCGGCAGCGGTATCCTCCTGCAAAGCAATGACCCCCTTGAAGCAGCAATGGTCATTGACCGCCTTGTGACGGATGAAGAGCTGCAAAAACAGGTCATTGCAGGACAGAACAGGCGGCTTGCAGATTTTCAGTATGAAAAGGTGCGTGAGCTGTTTATCTCACAGCTTCGCAGTTTTATCGGGGGAGGGGATAAGTGATGAAAACGATCGCCTTTGTTGCCCCTTGGTTCGATGACCATATCCCCGGCGGTGCGGAGATGGAGCTGAGAGAGGTTTCCGCCCATCTGCACAAGGCAGGTGTACCCGTCGAGATCCTCACGACCTGCGTAAAGGAATTCGGCTCGGACTGGAGCGTGAATTTCCACAAGGCAGGCACCTCCACGCTCGAAAGCGGCATCCCCATCCGCCGTTTCCCCGTCAGAAAACGGGATACAGCACGCTTTGATGCCGTCAATGCAAAGCTCATCCAGAAAATGCCCGTCACGCTGGAGGAGGAGGACGTGTTCCTCTCCGAGATGGTGAACAGTCCGGAGCTGTATGAGTATATCCGGACGCATCAGGACGCATATTCGGTGTTTGTCCATATCCCCTACATGTTCGGCACGACCTATTACGGCGTGCAGGCGGCACCGGAAAAGGCAGTGCTGATCCCCTGTTTCCATGATGAGGGCTATGCCTATTTCCAGCGGTTCCGTGAGGTGTTCCGCACGGCTGCCGGCATGGTCTACAATGCAAGACCCGAAATGGAGCTGGCAGAGCGTCTGTACGGCTTTTCGGAAACCGGTGTCCGGCAGATCCTCATGGGCATCGGCATGGATACCTCCATTTCCGGTGATGCGGAGCGTTTCCGGAAGAAATACCGCATGGATCAGCCCTTTCTGCTCTATGCCGGAAGAAAGGACACGGGAAAGAATGTCCACACGCTTCTGCAATACTTCTCCGAGTACAGAAAGCGGCATGAAACCGACCTTCAGCTCGTGCTGATCGGCGGCGGTTCGATTGAAATTCCGGCGGATGTCCGTGATGCCGTGCACGATCTCGGCTTTGTGGATGCACAGGACAAATACGATGCCTGTGCCGCAGCAGAGCTTTTGTGCCAGCCGTCGAAAAATGAGAGCTTTTCGCTGGTCATCATGGAAAGCTGGCTCTGCGGCAGACCGGTTCTCGTGCATGATGCCTGTGCGGTAACGAAGAATTTCGCAAGGGAATCGAACGGCGGCTTGTACTTTGCAGATTATTTTGAATTTGAGGGCTGTGTGAACTACATCCTCCATCATCCGGAGATCGCCCGAATCATGGGCGAAAACGGCGGTTCCTATGTACGGGAGCATTTTGACTGGGATGTGATCACGCAGAAATATCTGGCGTTTTTTGCGGAAATAGAGGGCTGATCCCCGCAAAGCCATTCCCATGAAACCCGCTGCTGATATAACGATTCAGAAAGGTGATTATATGAAAAGAATCGCACTTGTGAACCAACGCTATGGACTCGAAGTCAACGGCGGTTCTGAGTATTATACAAGACTCATCGCAGAACGTCTGACTTCCCATTATCAGGTGGATGTCATTACCACCAAGGCTCTGGAATATACCACTTGGGAAAACCACTATACCGCCGATGAGGAGATCCTCAACGATGTCCGTGTCCTGCGGTTTCCGGTGAAGCATCCCCGTGCAAAGGACTTCAACGAATGCAACGGCTCCTATTTGCAGGCACTCTCGGACGGCAAGCCCGACCCTGCAAAGGAGGCAGTCTGGTTTGAAAAACAGGGACCTTACTGTCCGGCAGCCATTGACTATATCCGTGCCCACAAAAATGACTATGATGCGTTCATTTTTGTCACCTACCTCTACTATCTCACCGTCATGGGCATGCCCGAGGTCAGGGAAAAAGCCATCTTCATCCCCACCGCACACGAGGAACCGTTCATCCATTTCAAAACCTATGAAACCCTCTTCACCCTCCCGAAAGCCTATATCTTCCTCACGGACGAGGAAAAGGAGCTGGTGCAGGGGCTGTTCCATACGGAGCACATTCCCTGCGATGTGATGGGAACGGGCGTGGATATTCCAGAAAAGCCCGATGCTCTGCGGTTCCGTGAAAAATACGGCATCACGGACGATTACCTCATCTATGTCGGCAGGATCGACGAGGGCAAGGACTGCCCACGCCTGTTCCAGTATTTTCTCGAATACAAGGGGCGGCATCCCGAAAGCCGCTTAAAGCTCGTCCTCATGGGCAAGCCTGCCTGTATGATCCCAAGACACGGGGACATCATCAGTCTGGGATTTGTCAGCGAGGAGGACAAATTTGACGGCATTTCCGGTGCAAAGGCACTTGTCCTCCCATCGAAGTTCGAGAGCCTGTCCATCTCCGTGCTCGAAGCTATGGCTCTGCATGTGCCGGTCATCGTCAACGGTGTCTGTGAGGTGCTCAAGGGGCACTGCCAGAAGAGCAATGCAGGGCTGTATTACTATGATTATCTCGAATTTGAGGGCATCGTGGATTATCTTTTCTCCCATCCGACGGAATACGCCGCTATGTGTGAGAATGCACGGTGCTATATTGACCAATACTATGACTGGAATGTCATCATGGAGAAATTCCGTGCAGTGATCGGTGAGGTGACAGGATGAGCAGTTATGTGATCGTATTTGCCGCCGCACTCCTCCTCTCCATCCTGACGGGCGTGATCTGGTACGGAAAACGCAGTGCCGTTGAATCCGCTGTGATCGGCGTGATCTGGTTCTTCTGCTCCCATATTTTCGCAAGCTTTGCACTGTTTCTCGTGGACTGGTATTCCCTTTTCCGCACCATCTGCCTGACACTTGTACTGGATGCGGCAGTGCTGGGGGCGGTGGTCTTTGTCCGCCGGCCCAAGCCCTTTTCGGTCAGGGGACTGTTCCGCTGTGACCTGTCCCTGAAGCCCGTGCTCATTCCCCTTTGTATCTGCCTGCTTGCCCTGCCCTTTACCCTGCAAAAAAATGAGGTGTTCGGCATGGGACAGGATCAGGGCGTGTACCAGACACAGGCGATCCTCTTCCTGCACGGTGACAACGAACGTCAGAAGGATCTCGAGGAATTCTACACGCTCGAAACCGCAGAGGAACGTGACAATTTCCTGATGTATGTCAGTCATAAGCTCGGCGGCTATGACATACCGCCGGCGGATTATCCGGATACGGTCTACGACCGCACGGTCGGCGAAGCCTCCGGCATGATCCACGGCATCCCCACCCATTCGGCGATCCTTGCCATGTGGGGTGAGCTGTTCGGCATGGAGCATATGGCGGATGTCGAAACCATCTTCTACCTCTGCCTGATCTTCCTTGTGTACTGCATCTGCCGGAATCTCCGGCTGCAAAGAGCGTCCTGCGTGACTGCCTCGGTCTGCACGGCACTGGCTCCCATCGTCATCTGGGTGTCCAAGGCATCTTTGACGGAAATGTTCCTCGCCGTGCTCATGGCGTTCTTTCTCTACACTATGACGGACAGGACGAACCGGAATGAACGCTGGCTTTCCATTCTGCCCGTGGCGGTGTTCGGCTGCTTCCATGTGTCCTTCTACACAATGGTGCCGCTGTTCCTGATGCTCTACGGCGGCATGTACTTCTTCACACGGCAGAAGCAGTTTGCAGTGCTCATGCCGGTGACTCTGATCGGCTATCTTGCAAGCTATTTCGGCATGCGGCAGATCCAGCCCGTCTACACCATGAACAATTACCGCCAGCTCTTTGTTGCCGGCATCAATGTCCATAATATCACTGCGGTCGTGATCGCTGCCGTGCTTGCCGCACTCCTCGCAAGCATCGTGTTCATCCTTGCGGTGAAGCGTACCGGCAAAAAATTCTACATCATGCAGAACTGGAATACCAGAGCCGGAAAAAGCCTTGGATTCCGCATTTTCCTTGCACTTCTGCTGGCTCTGCCGCTTCTCTTTATCCTCGTGAAAGCCTTCATGAAGTACGATACATGGGAGGAGGCAGGCTATCTGACACTCCTCGGCTTCATCGGCAATGCAGGACTCATCCTCTGCCCCCTTGCCCTGATCGCCGCCATGCTCCGTCCGAAGCTCTATGCACGGAACAATGCACGGCTTGCGGTGTTCCTGATGTTCTTCTACTGTATTCCGGTCTATTCCGCATTCCTGCGGTTCGACATCCAGTATTACTATTATTACGCAAGATACCTTGCACCCTTCGTACCCATCGCCGTTATCTTTGCCGTGCTGACGCTTGACCGCTTCGGCAAGAAGCTCGTGCTTCCGGCAGCAGCTCTCGGTCTGTGGTTCGTCCTGCCCTATGACTTCTTCCTCATGCATACTAAGGATGACAGTCGTCTGGAATGGGAAGTGCTCATGGATGCCGCAGATACAGCGGAGGATGCCGACTGCATCGTGATCGACAAGGATTATATGCAGTGCATGTGGCTGCCGCTCGATGCCATGACGGATGCGGCTGTATTTCCGCAGGAAGAGGATGTGGAGGCACAGCTTGCAAGGCTTTCGGAACGCTATGAAACCGTGGTATATGTGACCAATGACGAGCTTTCCGAGGAGGACTTCCAGCTCCTGTACAAGGACACGAGCGAGCATTCCGAGGATGACCTGAACCATACCGGAAAATTCCTCCCCTTCTCCCATGCATTCTGGCAGACAGAGGACCCCGTGCTGATCGGAGCATATGAGGGCACTTCATAAGCCCGTAAGCACAGTCCCATTTCAGAGATTCAGAGAGTTCCAAGGGGCGGCAGCTCTTTGGTCGGTGCCGGTGCGAAGCACCGGCTCAATCTCCCCCTCCCCTTGGGGAGGGGGCAGGGGGTGGGGGCAATCTTTGCAGGACTTTCCAGAAGTCCCCCACCTTTGTATAGAAATAGAAAGGAAAGAGAACAATGAAACTCATCATTCAGATTCCCTGTTATAACGAAGAAGAAACACTGGCACTTGCCTATCATGACCTGCCCCGTCATATTGACGGCATCGACACGATCGAATACCTCATCATCAATGACGGCAGCAAGGACAAAACCGTGGAAAAAGCCCGTGAGCTGGGATTCCATCACATTGTATCCTTCAAGCGGAACAAGGGACTTGCCAAGGGCTTCATGGCTGGTCTGGATGCCTGCCTGCATCTGGGTGCGGATATTATCGTGAATACCGATGCGGATAACCAGTACTGCGGTGCGGACATAGAAAAGCTCGTCCAGCCCATCCTTGCAGGAAAGGCGGATATTGTCATTGGAGAGCGTCCGATCGACCAGACCGAGCATTTTTCATGGAAAAAGAAGAAGTTCCAGCATCTGGGAAGCTGGGTGGTGCGTGTTGCCTCCAATTCCGACATCCCCGATGCTCCCAGCGGCTTCCGTGCCTATACCAGAGAGGCGGCACTGCGGCTGAATGTAGTCAACGAGTACACCTACACACTCGAAACCATCATTCAGGCAGGTCACAACAAAATGGCAATGACCTCCGTGCCCATCCGCACGAATGCAGAAACCCGTCCCTCCCGTCTTTTTTCCAGCATGTGGAGGTACATGAAGCGTTCCGCCGCTGTCATCACACGTTCCTTTGTGATGTACAAGCCCCTGAAATTCTTCAGCACCATCGGAGCCATCCTGCTCCTGCTCGGCGGCATTCTGGGCGTGCGGTTCCTTGTGTACTTTGCAATGGGTGACGGTGACGGTCATATCCAGTCCCTCATCCTGACTGCCATCCTGATTATGATGGGCTTTCAGACCATCACCATCGGTCTGCTCGGTGACACCATCGCCGCAAACCGCAAGATCCTTGAGGATATCCAGTACAGAGTGAGAAAAGCGGACTGCGACAGCAGTGAACAGGAATAATTAAAAAAACGGCGATACCTTCCGGTACCGCCGTTTTTATCGTCTATGATTCTCAGATCACGCCAAACGCCTGATACATCTTTGTGATCAGATTCGTGATCTTCTCCGAGGATGCAGGATCCACCTTCACCTGTGTTCTTGCACCTGCATTCGCATTGGCAAAATCGCAGGCTTCCATCACCTTGTCCAGACGCATTACATTGAACACGCTGCACGAAATATAGCTGCTCAGGTGAATGAACTGCTTTTCGGGGAATTCTCTGCACATACGCAGATAGAAATTCTTCTCCACACCGAGGATGAAGGTCGGACATGCAGAAGTGCGGATGATCTCCCTCATTCTGCCCGTGCCGATCGCATAGTCCGCTTTTGCCGTGATCGCTTCACAGCATTCCGGATGCACCATCACAAGAGCATCGGGATACTCTGCACGCAGATCCTCCAGATCATTCACAGAAGCACTGTTGTAAACATTGCAGGTGGGCTGATGCGGATAGACCAGAACCTCCTTGTTCACCTTACGCAGAGCCTCCGTGGTGCAGTTATATTCACCCACATACAAAAGACGCTCCGCATCCACACTGTTGATGACCTCCGGTACATCGCCCGGAAATGCGATATAGTCCGCAAGCAGCTTGATGCTCAGCGGAGAGGTGCCGTATACCACCAGCGGCAGCTCCGGATACTGGTCACGCCAGAGCTTCACATGGTCGAACTGGAGCATGCTGTCCATTGCCACCGGACATGTGGAACCCCTGCCGGGAACATAGACATTCTTGTCTTTCAGGTATGCCGCTGTCAGCTCTGCAAAGAAAGTCGGAGCCAGTACGAGCACATTTTTCTGCTCACAGCCCTTGAGGACACTCTGGAAGAAATCACGGCTGTCACCGAGTACATCGGCGATCTCATGCGTTTCAGCAGGTGCATAGTGATGTGCGATCACATAGATGTCATTCTCCTTTTTCAGCTGAAGAATCTTTTTGATCTGTTCATTCATGTCATTCCACCCTGATACCGAAAGGTATCATTTCCTTTCCCAATTTGTCGTTTGCCGTCATATCTGCCCGACGGTCTGTAAATAGTATAACAGATTTTGAAAGTGATGTCAATGTGTAGGAATGAATTTGCTCATGCAATGCTTCCCTTTTTGGTGCGATTTGTTCATTGGTTTCCTCCTATATGCAAACAAGGTACGGTGCACCACCGTACCCTCAGCTTGTCAAAAAAGTTTTTTTCTGGGGTAGCACCCCAAAGATTGCCCCCACCCCAACCCCTCCCCCAGAGGGGGAGGGGCTATATTGCGAGGGTACTGCGTACCCTCAACCCGCCAAAGGACTTCGTCCTTTGAACCTGACAAGGTTTTTCGACAGACTGAGGGTACGGTGCACCACCGTACCCTGCAACAAGGGAATGCCCCTATGTTATGCTTTTTTGGTTTCCGATTCCTTTTCTGTTTCAGATTTCTTTTCTGTATCGGAGTCCTGTTCGGTCACTTCCTGTGATGCTTCTTCCGGTGCTTCTTCTGCATCATTGCCTTTTCGTCCGCACACCGCCCGAACGATCCCAAAGACCGCCAGACAGCCAATGGAAACAGCAAGCACAATGATCGCCATAGTCTGTGCACGGCTCACCAGAAGCTCCAGAAAGCCCACCACTGCGGCGAAGATCTGCGGATCCTTGATGGCAAAGCCTGCAAAATAATCCGTTGCCGTCACATAGATGCAGGGAGCGAGCAGGAGCAGGGAAGCCGTCAGTCCGGCTGTGCCGCACCAGTAGAGCATGTGGGAGATCTGCCGCAGATTGCACAGCAGAAGCAGTACCAGCACCACTGCAAGACCGATCAGACAGGCAGTCTGTGCCATACCCAGATAGGTCAGGTAATGCCGTGCTGTACCCAGCCAGCCCTTTTCATACATCATCGTCAGCTTGAAGGTGTCCGCTACAAACAGGATCTCCGCTTCCGCTTCTGCGATCACGGAGGCTACCTTCTCTTCGTATACCTTGTCCTTGACGACGTTGTTTTCTTCCGCATAGCTGCTGAAGAACGTCTGCACGGATTGTTCCAGTGCAGTGAAATCCATCGTGAATCCGAATTCCTCGGTCTTTCCGCTGAGATAGTCAAACGCCTGTCCAACGCTTGCATTGATCGCCTTTTCCAGCTCGTCACGATCCATCACTTCCGTGAAAACTTCCGCCGGAATGCCGGTGCTGTTCGCACGGGTCTTGAAATAGGTTTCCAGAGAGCTGTATGCCTTGTCCGCAAGCCCCTCCTGTGCCGTCACAACGCTGAATGTTTCCGCATTCAGCACCTGCGTCCTGACAAATGCCGTCAGTCCGCAGCCCAGCAGCAGGAATACCAGCAGAAAGGTCAGCAGGACATTCGGGAAATAACATCTGATCTTGCTCATCCTGCCGCCTCCTCCGTTGTCAGTTCTGCCTGTGATGCAGAATCCGTGTAAAACTGTTTGCTCACCAGCGAGCAGAGCACGCCCACTCTTGTGGTGGAGGTGCCCAGCACCTGTGCTTCACAGGTGTACAGTGTCAGCCGGTCGGTGTCCATCGGCAGAATATGGGTCTTGTCCGTATTTTCAAACTTTACCTGCTCAAACGCTTTGTAGGTGAAGATGCCGTACTGTGTGTACAGCACGATCTCATCCCCCGGCTCGATCTTGTGCAGATCTGCAAAAAAGGTGTTCACATGGGCATCAATGACCGCATTGCCCACCTCGCCCAGCACCTTTGAGGAGGATGCCTGACAAGCTCCACGCTCCAGCAGCTCCGGAGTGGAACCCCAGTAGACCGGAACAGAGAGGTTGATCGCCTCGCATTCCAGCACCGCATACTGCTCACCGAAGGCAGGACGGATGACCGTTCCTGTGTCGGAGAACTGTTCCGCTTCCTCTTCAGCGGGCTTCTGTGTGCTGATCTCGTTTTCCTTGATGACCAGCCCGTCCAGACCGGAGGCGGGCTTGATCTTCATATCGTCCATGAAAATGATGTTCAGATAGGTCTGTACTTTCTCATAGGGCTTGATGAGTGCCACTGCACTGACTGCCGTGCAGAGGATCACCAGCAGCACCGCCGTCAGAATGTAGACAAACGGATGTACGCCCTTTCTTGTCTTTGTTTTTGTCGCCAATTTCTGCTCCTTTCTGACAGCCATGCTTACTGCACGCCGCCGTCAGCACGGCAGAGATGACGGTAAACCAGCACAAAGCCAGCCGCTGCCAGCAGTACCGCTGCCGCAGAAGCCGCCAGCAGTCCGTCATAGGAAATGCCGGTCTCATCAATGGTGATGCCGGTCGCACTCTTGTCGATGATCGTGCCCTCATTATCACGCACGGTGATAGCGATGCCCTCCGCAGAAATGGAGTCCACCGCAATATTCATATTCATGTCCTTTGCCGCATCAATGTAGCCCTGTAACAGCTCCGCCTGATCGTTCACATTCATCTGCTTGATGATGCTGTTGCGTTCCGCCGGTGTCAGGTTGTTGAGGAATGCTTCCTTGTCCGCTGCACTCATGGAATTGACATAGGCGATCTTCTCGTCCAGTGTCATGTTGATGAAGTCGGAGGAGCTGACTGTATTGCCGGAGGGCTGTGAAGGTGCTGTGGAATTCACAGTGCCCGATGTGCCGGAGGAATTCACCTCGCCGCCGGTGCTGTTCGTGCCGGAGCTGCCGGAATCTGCCGCAGAGCTGTCTGCGGAGGGCGGTGCGGTTTCATTTCCTGTGCGGTCAGGTTCGGAAGCAGGCGGTTCTGCCGTGCTGCCGGTATCAAAAATGCTGTCGATCTTGTCGTTCGCCTGTGTATCATACTCACAGAGCTTGGCATATGCCGCTTCAAGATCCTCCTGTGTGTATTCGCCGGTTGCCCAGTAATTGTAGCCGAGCTGCACCTGCTCCTCAGGGAAGCCGACCTCTCTTGCCTTCTGTGCGACCTCATCCACGGTCACAGCCGCCGCATGCAGCCCTGCACCGCAGCAAAGACAGCCTGCTGCAAGCATTGCAGCGGTCACTCTGATACGCATTGTGTGTTTGTTCATTGTATACCTTCCTTTTTCTGTGCGTGAGCGTTCGGCTCACTTGTTTGCTTTCAGTCTTTCTTTGAACAGCTCCTTCATCCTCAGCCTGCCGGCATCGGATGTCAGCTCTCCGGCTTTCAGTTCCCCCTTGTAGACCGCCGTCATGAGCTGGATGTATGCCTCGCCCAGAGCTGTGGTCAGAAGTCCTGCCGTTGCACCGGAGATCATGCCGCCTGCCGCCGTACCTGCTCCGGGAATGAGCTTGACGAGGTTGGCAACGATCGTTCTGCCGAGGATGGTCGCACCGCCTGCACCGAGGGTCGAGGACACAAAGCCCGTGATGATGCTCCGGCTCACATTCAGACCGAAGATTGCTGTAATGGAGGCGATCATCGTGACCTGTGTCGGCACGAGGAGGGCAGCATCGGCAAAGGGGATGGGAGCAAAGCCCTCACCAAAGGCTGCTGTAGTCGCTGCCGCAACTGCGGCGTGGGCACGTCTTTTTTTTTGCTCCAATGAAGCGATCTGGACATTCTGGAGGGTGTCCTGCAATTCGTCCGGCAGCACCTGCGTCATGACTTCAATGAGGGTATCCAGACCGTATGCCTTGACGGTATAGTCCTCGTCGATCTCATAATCGGCTGCAAGCACCGGAACGACCTGACAGACGCTGAGGTTCTCATTGAGGATGCAGTCCCGCATCTGCTTGGCGTTCTTCTTCGAGAAGGATTTGGTCAGTACAAGGATGACGGGAACCTGTGTCATCTGGTTTTCCTCTGCGAAATCCCGCAGCCAGTCGATCTCCTCCGGCTCGATCCGGTCGGAGGCGGTGTTGATGCAGTACCAGATGCAGTGGATCGCCTGATTGATGTCCTTTGCAGCGTGCCCCTTCCGGATGGTGTCGAGGATCTCCTGCTTGACTTCCTTCTGTGCGTCCTTTCCCAGCTCAAAACCCCTTGTATCGTAGATGGACAGGGGAAAATTCTTCTTGCTGTACTGCTTCATATGCCCCGTCACCGGCATACCGATACCGGTATCCGCCAGATTTTCACGGAAAATGCTGTTGATGAGCGTACTCTTGCCGACTCCTGTCTTGCCGGCTACAATGATATTCAGGTGCTTGAGATTGCGGATGCGTTCATTGATCGCATTCATGCAGTCCTGCACCATTTTGCCTGTGTCGATTGTCATGGGTTTGTCCCCCTTTTCGGAAATTCCGTCATTTTATGCAATATTCCCCATCTTATTTATTATACCAGAAACCCGCAAAAAAAGCAAGTGCCAGATTCTGCCTTTCAAGCGAATGCCCCGCAAGGGTTCTGCGGGGCATGGGATCATTCTTCTTCGGGCATGTTGGCTCTCAGGTAATTCACAATGTCGTTGACCGTGCGGATCTCATCCACCGCTTCATCCGGAATGCTGACATCCGTCACATTCTCAATTGCTACGATCAGCTCTACTGCATCCATGGATGTTGCATTCAGATCCTCCAGAATATCCATGTCCTCTGTGATGTCCTCTGCATCCATGCCAAAATGCTCTGCAATGATGCCTGCAACTGTTTCAAACTCCATAACCATACCTCCATTTATTACACAGCTTGTCAAAAAAGTCTTTTTGGAGGGGGAGAACCCCAAAGATTGCCCCCACCTCACCGGTGCCGTCCCCTCTGTCACTTCGTGACGTCTCCCCACCCCGTGGGGAGCAGCCCCAACCCCTCTCCGAGGGGAGGGGCTGCATTGCGAGGGTACTGCGTACCCTCAACCCGCCAAAGGACTTTGTCCTTTGAACTTGATCAGTTTTTTGACAGACTGCATTTATTACAGATTTTTCTAAAAATAGTATATCGGAAAACAGTGCCTTACGTCAATTGCTATCGCAACGATTTTTCAGAAGTTTTCCACATGATTTTTGTGCAATGCATACAAAAATGTGGAAACTTCAAAGTAATGTGTCATAAGTGTGAATGTTCTGTGACTGCGGCGTGGTCATTTCGCAGAAAAATTACTGAAAAACCATTGTATTTTCTGCAAAAATGTGCTATGATTAAGAGGAATCAATCCGTACGACCAAGGAGGCAGTACCATGCATGATTACACATTGATCGGCAATCCTCTGGGGCACTCCATGTCCCCGATGATCCATGATCGGCTGTTTGCCCTCAGAAACCGTGAGGCAGCCTACAGCCTGACCGCACTTCCGGCGGAGGAGCTGGCTGTGCGTGAGCCGGAGCTGCGGAAGCTCAGCGGCTATAATATCACCATTCCGCATAAAATGAACATCATCCCGTTCCTCGATGAGCTGGACGAAACTGCAAAGCGTTACAATTCCGTCAACTGCGTGGCAAACCATGACGGCAGAGCGACCGGCTATAATACCGACTGTGTGGGCTTCCTCCGCAGTGTGCAGGAGATGCCCCTTGACGGCAGAGTGCTCCTCATCGGCTGCGGCGGCGTGGGCAGAATGATGGCGATCGAAGCCGCCCTGCACGGTGCAAAGGAGCTGGTGCTGATGGTGCTTCCGTCCGACCAGCCGCTTGCAGAGGCTCTGCGTGAGGAGCTGGCAGCTGCTGCACCGGAAACCGCAGTGAGCATTGAGCTGACCGGCAGCGACAGGGAAGGCGGTCTGGGTCATTTCGACCTGCTGATGAACGCCTGCCCCGTGGGCATGTACCCGAAAACCAACGCCTGCCCCATCAGCGAAAAGCAGCTTGAGCTGTGCGATCATGTATTCGATGTGATCTATAACCCGACCGAAACCCAGCTCATCCGCAGGGCGAAGGCAATGGGCAAGCCCGCTGTGGGCGGTGCCGCAATGCTTGTATGGCAGGCAGTCCGTGCCCATGAGATCTGGGACGGCGACACCTATACAAATGAAGAAGTACAGGGCATCATCCGGGAGCTGGAGGAAACCGTGAACCGTGATTTCCCCGTACAGGAGGGCAGCATATGACGATCTATCTCTGCGGCTTCATGGGCTGCGGCAAGAGCACCGTGGGTGCAAGGCTTGCAAAGCAGCTTGATTGTCCCTTTGTGGATATGGACACCTATATTGAAGAGCAGGCAGGCATGACCATTCCGGAGATCTTCAGTCAGTTCGGCGAGCCGCATTTCCGTGATCTGGAAACGCAGGCGATCCGTGAGCTTGCCTCCCGTGACGGCATCATTGCATGCGGCGGCGGTGCAATGCTCCGTGAGGAAAATGCACGCATTGCCGCAGAGCACGGCACCGTGGTCTATCTGGATGTGCCCTTTGCCGTCTGCTACCGGAGAATTGCGGATTCCGACCGCCCGATCGTGCGAAGAAGCACAAGGGAGGAGCTGGAGGAGCTTTACAACAAGCGGAAGGATGTCTACCGCATGCACTGCACCCATACTGCGGATGCCTCCCGTACACCTGCGGCGGCAGCGGCAGCTGTGCTCGCAGTGCTTGGGATTTCAACCGATGATACAGGAGAATGTGAATGATTATTTATAATGCAGAGATCTACTCCATGACGGAGGATGTACATTTTTACGGCTATGTCGTTGTAGAGAACGGAAAGATCACCGCCGTCGAGCAGGGCAGACCCGAGCAGGTGACGAAGGATGACATTGACTGCCACGGCGGCAGACTGCTCCCCGGTTTCATTGATGCCCACACCCACCTTGGCATCATCGAGGACGGCATGAATTTTGAGGGGGACGACTGCAACGAGGTATCCGACCCGTTTACGCCCCAGCTCCGTGCACTCGACGGCATCAACCCGTTCGACCGCTGTTTTGCGGATGCCAGAATGCATGGCGTGACTTCCGTGCTGGTATCCCCCGGCTCGGCGAATGCCTGCGGCGGCGAAATGCTGCTGATGAAAACCGCCGGACGCTGCACGGATGAAATGGCGATCACCGCATGCGGCATGAAATTTGCCCTCGGTGAGAATCCGAAAACCGTCTACAGCGACCGTGATGAAACACCCGTCACACGCATGGCGACCGCTGCCCTCATCCGTGAGGGGCTGCAGAAAGCCAAGCTCTATGCAGAGCGTCTGCACCGCTTCGAGGAGCATCCGGATGAGGAAGAAATGCCGGAATATGACGCAAAATGCGAAGCACTCCTGCCCCTATTAGCCGGAGATCAGAAGGCACATTTCCACTGCCACCGTGCGGATGATGTCTGCACGGCACTGCGGATTTGCAGGGAGTTTGGTCTGGAATGCGTGATCGTGCACGGAACCGGTGCACATATTGCGGCGGATCTGTTCGGAGAAATGGGAATTTCCGTGATCGCAGGTCCCATCATCTGCGACCGCTGCAAGCCCGAAATGCGTGAGCTTGCCCTGTCAAACGCAGCCATTCTGCATGACAGGGGCGTAAAAATCGCCATCTGCACGGATCATCCGGAGGTACCGATCCAGTACCTCTCCCTGTCCGCCGGACTTGCAGTCAAGGGCGGCATGCCGAGGGAAGCAGCTCTCCGTGCCATCACCTCGGAGGCAGCCGATATTCTGGGCGTATCCGACCGCATCGGCAGGATCGAGGAGGGACTGGACGCTGATCTGGTGCTCTTTGCCGAGGATCCGCTGAATGTGATGAATGATCCGGTATGGGTCATGATCAACGGAAAAATTCTGGAGAGCTGAATCATAGAAGGAGTGAAAACCATGAGAACCATCACCACACAGGAAATCACCAACGCCGTTGCAGAGCTTTGCATCCGTGCGAATAAGATTCTCCCCCGTCATCTGGAGGAGAAGATCACCGCCTGTGCCGCACAGGAACAATCCCCCGTCGGCAAGGCAGTTTTTGACGACCTCATTGCCAATTTGCAGGCTGCAAGGGAAGAGGACATCCCGATCTGTCAGGATACCGGCATGGCGGTCGTATTCATCGAGCTGGGACAGGATGTGCACATTGAAGGCGGCACCCTCCGTGATGCAGTCAATGCAGGCGTGTCCAAGGGCTATACAGAGGGCTACCTCCGCTGTTCCGTGGTCGGCGATCCGCTGGAGCGTGTGAATACCGGCGATAATACACCGGCTGTCCTCCATCTGGAGCTGACCGAGGGCGAGCAGGTGAAGATCACCGTATGTCCCAAGGGATTCGGCAGTGAAAATATGTCCGCTATGAAGATGATGACACCGGCGGCAAGCCATGAGGATATTGTGCAGTTCGTGACTGACTGCATTGCAAAGGCTGGCAGCAACCCCTGTCCGCCCATCGTGGTGGGTGTCGGCATCGGCGGTAATTTCGAGCATTGTGCCTATCTTGCGAAGAAAGCACTCTGCCGTGATGCTGCTGTCCGCAATCCCAAGCCCCTCTATGCAGAGCTGGAGCAGAAAATGCTCGATTCCATCAACAAGCTCGGCATCGGGCCGCAGGGCTTTGGCGGCACCATGACCGCACTGTGCGTGAACATCGAAGAAGCCCCCACCCATATTGCAGGTCTGCCCGTAGCCGTCAACGTCGGCTGCCATGTGACAAGACATGCGGAGATGGTGCTGTAATCGTATTACCGCAACAACCAGTTGCTTGCATTCTCACCTCATCCGCTGTATAATAAGGATGAGGTGATTTTTTATGAAAACCGGAGCAATCATTTTTGACCTGCGAACCAAAAAAGGCATGTCACAGGATGAGCTTGCAGAACAGCTCTATGTGACCCGTCAGGCGGTATCCCGCTGGGAAAACGGCGATACTGTCCCGAATACCGAAACGCTCAAACTGCTCTCCAAGCTGTTCGATGTTTCCATCAATACACTGCTCGGCTCTCCACGCACACTGATCTGCCAGTGCTGCGGCATGCCGCTGGAGGATGGCATCATCAGCAGGGAAACCAGCGGCGTGATGAATGAGGAATACTGCAAATGGTGCTATGCCGACGGCGAATATACCTATCACGATATGGACAAGCTCATTGATTTCTGTGCCGGACATATGGCGGATGCGGAGCATTCCCCCGAGGAAGTGCGTGCCTATATGCAGGATCTCCTCCCCCGGCTCAATTACTGGAAACGCTATGCCCAGCTCGGCGGCGAGGAGCAGTTCGATGCATTCAAACAGCAGCTCATGGACGAGATCAACGCCCTGCACATTGAGGGCATGCCAAAGGTCGAAGCCCTCAACGCACTTGTGGGGAGCTATGTCAACCTCGAATACCGCCTGCCGAACGGTCGGACGGTGCAGTTTCTGGATGACAGGGCGACCTACCTCGGCACCCAGCTCGAATGCGAGTTCGGCGGTGACAGGTGCTTCGGCATCGTTGCCAATATGGATTTCCTGCTCGTCTGCACCTATGGCGAGAACGGAGCGGATCCGGAGCTGGTGGTATATCAAAAAAGATGATGGAGGTGTATCACATGCAAGACCGGATCCGGACATACATCGAAACCTTTCCGGAGGAGGTGCGTGATCTGTTTCTGCACCTGCGGCAGCTGATCTATGACAGCAGTACGGCGGAACTGACGGAAACGCAGTGGGCGAGGATGCCGAGTTACTATGCCGGCGATGCCTTTGTCCGGCTCATCCCGTTCAAGGATCACATCAATATTGAAGCAAGGGCGATCCTGTCCCATCGGGACGAGCTGACCGGCTGCAAGATCACCCCGAAAGGCATGCTGCAAATTTACCTGCACCAGCCCGTGCCGGAGGAGGTGCTTCGCAGGATTTTTGCGGAAACGCTGGGATCATAATTCTCCCGACTGCACCCAACAGAATGAAAGGAGCATCCTTTTCACGGGATGCTCCTTTTTGTTTACTCATTTTTGCTGAACAGTACCTTCATCAGCATGCCGCCGCCGGCTGCTGCAAGACCGAACATCAGCAGGAAAACATATGCATTCGAGGTTTTCCACGAAATACTTACGCTCATGATCACGGTCAGCAGTATGAACAGAATCCCCAGACCAAAGACGATCCAGCCGAAGATCTTCCTGTCCATCACAAACAGCATGACAATACCGATGAGCACGGGCAGCATGATCAGACCATTGGGAACGTTCCAGCTGCCGATGTGGTAAAAGGAAGTGCCCCAGCTTGTGCGGACGATCACATTCTGCAGGATCATGAATACGCCGCCTGCGAACATCAGCAGTCCTGCAAAAAAGGTCAGCAGATCGTTTTTATTCTTCTTTTTCTTTCTGTCCATATCCTCGAGAACGGCATAGGCTCTCTCCAGCTCGTCCTCAGTTCTTTTTCTGCGTTTTGCCATACAGCATTCCTCCAATATCAAGATAGGAATATTATACTATATTTGCAGAGGTTTGTCAAGTATGGGCGTTTTTTGGGCATGCAAATCAGTTTTTCTCAGAGCCTGTCCGATCTCCCCCCGCTGCCGCCTTTTGTGGCAGATAGTTACAAATTGAGAAAATTACAGAGCACTAATGATCCGCAGTGTATACTGGAGGATCATCAGGGCATCTGCGGAGGAAGGTGTACCGTCACCGTCCGCATCTGCATTCAGTGCTCCCTGCTCACTCAGCGGCTCACCGGCAAGGAGGTTCTTGTTCAGTGCGAGCACATCCGCAATGCTGACATTGCCGTCATTGTTCACATCACCCTTGGTGATTCCGGACGGTTCGCCTGCAATGGTAATGCTGCCATCCGTCCAGCTCACCTGTCCAAGGTCAACATAGCGGATGATATTCACATTATCACTCCACAGATGGGGGCTGTAATCCTCCTCCAGATAGTCGAGTGTGTACACATCGCCGGCAGCGGCATTCTTGGGAACATTGACATAGTAGCATACCATTACGCCTGTGCGTGTTGAGAGGTTTGCAGATGCCCACGCCAGCCAGCTCATGGATTCTACGGAGCTTGTTGCCATTGTTGCGATCATGGATCTGCCGTCGGGCAGCTCCTCGCCGTACTCGGATACGATCTCGTATGTACAGCGGTCATCCACAACCACACCGAATTCCACTGCATTGATGCCCGGATTCTTTGTGACGGAAACGGCTACCGGAACACAGTAGTCCATCTCTGCCAGCTCCTCCAGCGTCACCGTCACCTGATCAATTGCAACCTGCACCTGTGTATCTGCCGCCTGTACGGGCATTGCTGCTGCTGCCAGTACTGCGGATGCGGACAGTACAGCGGCTGTTTTCTTCAGAAAATTCATACCTTTACTCCTTTCATCTATCAAAACGATTTGATAGTACCATTATACAATAGGAAATCGGAAAAAGCAAGTGAAACCATACATTTTTGCAAAAAATGCATGGTTTCAAGAATAAAAATTCAATTTTTTGAAAAAACGATTACCTCTGCTTCGAGGGATCCCTGCACACTACGACCGCATAATCATATGCACCGATGGTCAGGGTGTTTCCGTCAAGGCTGCCCCTTTCGATGGAATCGTACACATAATCCGCATTCCACGGCTGGAATTCAAGCGTCTGCTCATGCTCCGTGCGGTTCACATAGATCTGCACCGCAACACCGGCGGTTCTCTGCACACGGGCAAATGCCATGACATCCTCCTGTGCCGGCAGGAAATGCAGCCTGCCGTTTGCAAATACCTTGTATGCCTTGCGGATCCTGCCCAGCTCCCTGACATAGGCGATCAGCTCCTGATCCTCATTCCCCCACGGATAGCAGCGGCGGTTGAACGGGTCCTTGTAGCCCTGCAAGCCTGCTTCGTCACCATAGTAGATGCTCGGCACACCCGGCAGGAAGAACATGAGAGCCATTGCGGACTGGAGCATTGCACGTCCTCTGGCGTATTCGTATGCGTTGAGGTACTTTTCCGCCATCCAGTCCTTGGACTTGTCATCGCAGTTCTCACCGCCGAAACGGTTGATCGCACGCTCAATGTCATGGGTGGATACGAAATTCATCAGCACATCCACCGAGGGCTTGGGGTAGTTTTCAAGAATGCCCATCACACGCAGGCGGAATTCATGGGCGGGCATGCCCTTGACATAGCCGATAATGGCATCACGGAACGGATAGTTCATGACAGAATCGAGCTGATTGCCCAGAAGATAGCGGCGTTTTACACCGTAGCTCTCCTTGTTGGAGGCATCCTCCCACACCTCGCCGATCACGATCTTCTCAGGACCGTGCTTCTTGACCGCCTTATTGAGATTGTCGAGGAATTCATCCGGCAGTTCATCGGCTACGTCTAGACGGTAGCCTGCCGCACCGAGGGAGATCCAGTAGTCCAGCACACCGCCGTCACCGCAGATATAGTTCGTGTAGTCCTTGTTGTTCTCACGCACATTCGGGAGCGTGTCGATGCCCCACCATGCTTCGTACACATCGGGGAAATTCCAGAAGGTGTACCACTTGAAATAGGGGCTGTCATCGGACTGGAAAGCACCTACGGTGTCATAGCGTCCGAACTTGTTGAAATATACGCTGTCCGCACCCGTGTGGGAGAATACGCCGTCAAGGATCACGCTGATGCCGTACTTCTTCGCATCCTCGCAGAGCTGACGGAAATCCTCATTCGTGCCGAGGAGGGGGTCAACATTGCGGTAATTCGCCGTGTTGTAGCGGTGGTTCTCGTGGGATTCAAAGATGGGGTTGAGATAGATGCAGGTCACGCCCAGATCGGAGAGATAGGGGAGCTTCATGCGGATGCCCTCAAGGTCGCCGCCGAAGTAGTCGTTGTTCCAGACATGCCCGTTCTCATCGGGCTTGTAGCAGGGAGTGCCGCCCCAGTCCTCACGGATCACTCTGCCGTAGGGGATATTCTCATGCACCTTGCCGCTTTTGCAGAAACGGTCGGGGAAGATCTGGTACATCACGCCTCCCTTGAGGAATTCAGGGGTCTTGTAGTCCTCGCCGTAGATGGTGAGCTGGAAGAGGTCGCCGTCATCGAGATTGCCGAGATGACCGTCCGTCCGCTTGATATAGTGCCGCTGACCGTTCTGTGTGTAGGCGAAATAGTAATAATGCACACCGACATACTTCGGGAGATATTCGGTGCTCCAGACATTGCAGTCCTCCTCCTCAGCCGTCAGGCGGAGGTTGAGGAAACGCTCTTTGAAGCCCGTGCGGAACAGTACCAGAACGGGCGGATAATCGGGATGGAGGTCCTTGGGCAGACGGAGGGAAAAGTGACAGACCTTGCCGATCCGCACCGCACCGAAGGGCGTTTTGTAGGCAGCATCCCAGCTGTCGAATAAATGAGCCATAGTGGTTACTCCTGTGTGTTATTTTCTGGATAGGGAAAGTTTTTCTTTCTTAGGAAAGTTCTGTGAAGCTTCCCCCACCCCAACCCCACCCCGTGGGGAGGGGCTTATCATGGAGGGGGCTGCGCCGCCTCCACCGCCCAAGGGACTTCGTCCCTTGGAACCCTGCTACATTTTGTCCCCGCCCGCAGTGCGGGCAGGGACTTTGTAGGTGATATTTGGACTGTTGTAGGATTCACAGGGATATTTTGCAGAGAACTTTGTTTCCTGCATTCTCTGCCAAGAGAAAGATTGCTTGCAGTCCTAACGTTTTGCCTTTGTCCCCGCAGGGGGCAATGGCAAAACGCCTTGGGATTCCAAAGGGATCACATCCCTTTGGCGGGGGTGCAGGGGGCAGAGCCCCCTGCAAAACCTCCCCCTGTAAACTCCTTACACCAGACCCCAGATATCTCTTGCGGAGTCGTTGACGCTGCGGTCTGCGGAGAAGATGCCTGCACCGGCGGTGTTCATGAGGGACATCTTAGCCCAGCGTTCCTTATCATTATACAGCTGAGAGCTGTAAGCCTGTGCTCTTGCGTAGTCATCGAAGTCAGCCAGTACCATGTACGGGTCGGAATTCTTGAGGGAATTTGCAACCTCATTGAAAGTACAGCCGTTGATGCCCTTGTACATACGGTCGATGCATGCACGAACGATGCCGTTGCTGTTGTAGATCTCCTCGGGGTTGTAATGCGGCTTGCGAGCATTCACTTCCTCGGTTCTCATACCGAAGATGATGATATTGTCATCGCCCACTGCATCCCTGATCTCTACATTCGCACCGTCCAGAGTACCCAGAGTTACCGCACCATTGAGCATGAGCTTCATGTTGCCGGTACCGGATGCCTCCGTACCTGCCAGAGAGATCTGCTCGGAAATATCACTTGCCGGCATGAGCATCTCGGACATGGTAACGCTGTAGTTCTCTACGAAATTCACAGCCAGCTTATCCTTGATCTTCGGATTCTTTCTGATCTCCTCAGAAATTGCCCAGATCATCTTGATGATCTGCTTTGCCAGATAATAACCCGGTGCTGCCTTTGCTGCGAAGATATAGGTCTTGGGTGTGAAGTCTGCATCCGGATTCTCCAGCAGGTAGTTGTACTGTGCCAGAATGTTCATCACGTTCAGATGCTGACGCTTGTATTCATGCAGACGCTTTACCTGTACGTCGAAAATGCTGTCAGGATTCAGAACAGCCTTGGAAGCGGACTTTACATACTTTGCAAAACGCTCCTTGTTTGCTCTCTTGATCTTCATCAGCTCTTCGAGTACTGCCTTGTCATCTGCAAACTTTGCAAACTTTGCAAGCTCTGCACCATCCTTCAGGAAGCCGTCACCGATATTTGCCTTCAGCAGCTCTGTCAGACCCGGATTGGACTGGTACAGCCAGCGGCGGTATGCAATACCATTGGTCACGTTCTTGAACTTCTCCGGTGTGTCCTGTGCTTCATCAGAGAATACATCGGTCTTGATGATCTCAGAGTGCAGCTTGGATACGCCGTTGACGCTGTGGGATGCAGCAACGCAGAGTGTTGCCATGTGGATCATGTTGTCCTTGATGATGGACATTCTTGTGGTCTTTGCACTGTCATAGCCGTTACGCTCCATCAGGGACTGGCAGTAACGGTTGTTGATCTCTACGATAATAGAGAAGATTCTCGGAATGACGTGCTTCACGAGGTTCACATCCCACTTCTCCAGTGCCTCAGCCATAACGGTGTGGTTGGTGTAAGCGAATGTGTTGGTGACGATGTTCCATGCCTGATCCCAGCCGTAGCCGCAGTCATCCAGCAGGATACGCATCAGCTCCGGAATTGCCAGTGTCGGATGGGTGTCGTTGATATGGATCGCTACCTTCTCATGCAGGTTATCCAGTGTGCCGTATACATTCATGTGTGTATCGACAATATCACCGATGGATGCTGCACACAGGAAATACTGCTGACGCAGACGCAGGGACTTGCCCTCCAGATGATTGTCGTTCGGATACAGGATCTTGGAAATTGCATTCGCAATGGAGTTCTGACCCAGTGCCTTTGCGTAGTCACCCTGATTGAACATCTCCATGTTGAAGTTGGGTGCCTTTGCAGTCCACAGACGCAGTACGGATACACCCTCGCTGCCGTAGCCGGATACATACATATCCACCGGTGTTGCCATAACAGTGCTGTAGTTCACATGGGAAATATGATGGTACTGGTTATCCCAGTATTCGTTCAGATCACCCTCGAAATGGATCTCGATCGCTCTCTCAGGCTTCGGATCCAGCCATACGCTGCCGCCGGGGAGCCAGTTGTCGGGAAGCTCTGTCTGCCAGCCCTCTTCGATCTTCTGCTTGAAAATACCATACTCATAGCAGATGGAATGACCCATTGCAGGCATGCCCTGTGTTGCCATACCGTCCAGATAGCATGCAGCCAGTCTGCCCAGACCGCCGTTGCCCAGACCTGCGTCCGGCTCACACTCATAGATCTTGTCGAGCTTGATGCCGAATTCGCCCAGCATCTTCTTCACGCCGTCAACCATTTCCAGATTGTACAGGTTGGTCTTGAGGGAACGTCCCATCAGGAATTCCATGGACAGGTAGTATACCTGCTTCTTTCCTGCGGAATGTGCCTGATTGATAAAATGATGACGCATCTTCTTGAGCTTTTCCACTACCATTGCAGACAGTACCTGATATACCTGCTGGTCGGAAGCCTCATCGGGAGATACGCTGAATTTCGTCTGAAGGTTCTCGATAAATGCCTTCTTGAACTTTTCGATCTCTGCGGTTTTCATTACAGCCATAGTTCTCAATTTCGCCCCACTCTGCGGAGCGATTCTCCTTTCCACTCATTACATAATTGTAAAATTACACTTACCATCTCTACCATATAACTTTACATATAATAGTATACCCGATTTTTGCCATACATGCAATTGACGTTTTCGACAAATATTGCCCCCACCTTTTCTACAATATGTAGATAAAGCAGAAAATCACGGTTTAATACCGTGATTTTCGTCGTTTTTTATACTATTAGTTGTTATCTTCCGCCAGACAGCGTGTCAGGATCTCATGCATTTCGGGGTAATGCCGCTTCACACGGATGATCCTGCCCTCCGCATCCAGAAAACAGTGCGTGCTTGTGCCGGTGCAGCAGATCTCACCTGTTTCCGCATTCCGCACCTCGTAGGAAAAACCGTAGCGGACACCGTCATAAAGGTGCACTCTTGTGACGATCTCCACACGATCCCCGAAGCGGACCATTTTCCTGTAATTGGCATCCACTGTAATTACGGGGCAGACAATGCCCCTGTTTTCCTGATCGGCAAACCGCATGCCGATGGAATCCAGATAGAAAATACGGGCTTCCTCAAACCAGCGGATGTAGTTGGAATGATGCACGATCTTCATCTGGTCGGTTTCATAATAATGCGGCGTTCTCGGATAAATCACCATAGCTTATTCCTCCGCCGGTACGGGTGCATCCTTCTTCTTGCGGAATACGATCAGCTTGCTGATGAAGTAATTCGACAGGGTGATGATGACCTGCTGTAAGAAATAGAAAATGGCGTAGATGATGATGTTCTTTGAGCCGTCCTCCTGTACATAGAACAGGGTCGCTACCTGCATGATGAGTACCGTCAGACCCCATGTGACCAGTCTGCCGGAGATGAATGTCCAGAATTCCCACATCAGCTGTCTGAATTCCTTGGCTTCGCTCTTGAATACGAATTTCTTGTTGACATAGAATGCAAACATGACCGCAACCAGCCATGCAGAGGTGGTGGAAATGAAATTCTCCACGTTCGCCGACCAGGGCGTGAGGGACAGCAGCCCGAATTCCACACCGAACTGTACAATCGTGTTGACAATGGTCGTCAGGACACCATAATAAATATAAACGATCAGCTCCTCAAAGCGGTCATAGAGCTTTTTCAAAGGCTTGGGAAGGAGCCTGACACAGAAGTGAAGAAACGCTTCCATAGTATTTTTCCTTTCTTTTGTGGTTCATTATGCAGCAGGAACTTTGTTTCCTGTGCTTTCTGTCAAAAGAGTGTCTTTCCTGCAATACTAACGTTGCCCTTTCTCCCCCTTGGGGGAGAATGGGCAACGCCTTGGGATTCCAAAGGGATGCAATCCCTTTGGCGGGGGTACAGGGGGCAGAGCCCCCTGCTACATGAGTTCACAAATGAGATTGGAGAATGCTACCGGATCATCGACGGGCATGCCTTCGATGAGCAGTGCCTGATGATAGAGGAGCTGGCTGTACTTCTTCAGCTTCTCATCATCCGTACCGTGCAGTGCGGTCAGCCGCTGGAATACCGGATGCTCCGGATTGATCTCCATGACAAGCTTTGCCTGCACCTTGTTGTCAGTCGGCATTGCATTGAGCACCTTCTCCATTTCCAGTGTCAGGTCGCCCTCGCTTGTCAGGCATACCGGATGGCTCTTCAGACGGCTGGAGAGCGTCACTCTCTGCACTCTGCCGTCCAGTGCTCCGCACATTACCTCGAACATATCCTTGTTGGCTTCCTTCTTTTCATCGAGTGCCTTCTTTTCCTCCTCAGTATCGAGGTCGATGTCGTTGGCAGCGATGGACTTGAACTGCTTGTCCTTGTAGGACATCATTGTCTTGACTGCGAATTCATCCACATTGTCAAGGAAGAACAGGATCTCATAGCCCTTTTCCAGCACAGCTTCCGTCTGGGGCAGTGCCTTGATACGCTCCACGGAGGAGCCGCTTGCATAGTAGATCTCCTTCTGGGATGCCGGCATGTTCTCCACATATTCCGCCAGTGTCACGGGCTTGTCACCTCTGGAGGACTTGAACAGCAGAAGATCCTGCAATTCATTCTTGTGCATGCCATAATCACTGTATACACCGAATTTCAGCTGCATGCCGAACGCTTCAAAGAACTGCTCGTACTTCTCACGGTCGCTCTTGAGCATTCTGGACAGCTCGCTGTGAATGGTCTTTTCAATGCTCTTGGCGATCATCTTCAGCTGGCGGTCATGCTGGAGCATCTCACGGGAGATGTTCAGGGACAGATCCTCAGAATCCACCAAACCACGCACAAAACTGTAATAATCCGGCAGAAGGTCGCTGCATTTGTCCATGATGAGCACACCGTTGGTGTACAGCTGCAAGCCCTTTTCGTAATCTCTGGAGTAGAAATCGAACGGTGCCTTGGACGGGATATAGAGCAGAGCATCATAGGAGATCATGCCCTCATTGTGCACATGCTTGTATGCCATCGGGGGCATGTAGTCCATGAACTTTTCCTGATAGAAATTGTTGTAGTCGTCATCCTTCAGCTCCGTGCGGTTCTTTCTCCACAGCGGCACCATGCTGTTCAGGGTTTCCACGGTGATCTCAGTTTCGTACTCATCCTCCGTGCCGTCCTTGAGATGCTGGTGAGCCACCTGCATCTGGATGGGGAAACGGATGTAGTCGGAGTACTTCTTCACCAATGCCTGAATGCGGTACTGTTCGAGGAATTCGCTGTAATTCTCCTCCTCGGAATCATCCATCAGCTCAAGAATGATCTGTGTGCCGTGGGTCGCCTTGTCGCACTTGTGGATGGTGTAGCCCTCCACGCCCTCGGATGTCCATGCATAGGCTTCGTCCTGACCGAATGCCTTGGAATATACAGTCACACGCTTTGCCACCATGAATGCGGAATAGAAGCCGACACCGAACTGACCGATGATCTGCTGATCCTCGCCGAGCTTGTTGTCGGTCTTGAACTTCAGAGAACCGCTGCTTGCGATCGTGCCGAGGTTGTTTTCCAGCTCCTCAGCGGTCATACCGATGCCGTTGTCGGTGATGGTAATGGTGCGTGCATCCTTGTCCAGATCAATGCGGATGCAGAAATCTTCCTTGTTCAGTCCCACACTGTCATCGGTCAGGGACTGGAAATAGAGCTTGTCGATCGCATCGCTTGCGTTCGAGATCAGCTCACGGAGAAAGATTTCCTTATGTGTATAGATCGAGTGGATCATCATGTCCAGCAGCTTCTTGGATTCTGCCTGAAATGCCTTTGTTTCCATTTGATTTTCCTCTTTTCATCTTTGGTTTTAGCACTCTCTGTTATCGAGTGCTAAAATCAGTATAGCACTTTCAGCGGAAAAATGCAATAGGGATACCGAAATTTTCACATAGTTTTCACAACGGGTATTGAGCTATGTGCTTACTTTTTATCCTTGTACTCGATCTTGCTGCTGAATTTCCGCAGGCTGTAACCCTCCTTGACGGTCATTGCACCACGGTCGATGGCGAGGGAATAATCCGGAACGTCCTTGGTCACGGTCGTGCCTGCTGCGGTGTAAACATACTTGCCGAGCTTTACAGGAGCGACCAGATTCGTATTGCAGCCGATGAAGCAGTTATCACCGATCACACAGCGGCTCTTGATGATGCCGTCATAGTTGACAGTCACTGTACCGCAGCCGAAGTTGACCTTCTTGCCGACATCACTGTCGCCGACATAGGTCAGATGTGCAACGGCGGTACCCTCACCGATCACAGAATTCTTGATCTCTACGAAGTCGCCGATCTTGACACCCTGCTTGATATGGCTGTTCGGGCGGATATGTACGAACGGACCGATCTTGACATTCGCCTCGATCGTTGACTTGTAAGCCTGCACATAGTTCAGCTGTACGCCGTCCTCAATATTGCAGTCCTCAATGATGCAGTTCGGACCGATATTGCAGTTTTCGCCGATCACGGTCTTTCCACGCAGGATCGTGCCTGCAAGGATCTGTGTGCCTGCACCGATCTCTACGTCCGGCTCAATGGTGATGCCGTCCGTGCAGGTGAATACTACGCCGTTATCCAGATGCTTGTCAATTTCACGCATTCTTGCCAGCGTATTCAGCTCCAGCAGATCACGCTGGCTGTTCGCACCGAGGATCACGTCCGTGTTCTCTGTGCAGAATGCACCAGCCTTTTCACCCTTGGAAAGCAGGATCGCAATGGTGTCGGTCAGGTAGTATTCGCCTGCGGCATTCTCACAGCCGAGGGAATTGAGTGCATCCAGCAGTGCACCGGTTCTGAACCAGTAAGCACCGGAATTGATCTCGGTGATCGCCTTCTGCTCCATGCTTGCGTCCTTTTCCTCCACAATGCCGGAAATGCCGTTCTCAGTACGCAGGATCCTGCCGTAGCCGGTCGGATTCTGGATATTTGCTGTAATCACAGTTACTGCATTGCCCTGTGCGTCATGCTGTGCCTTTGCCTGTGCAATGGTTTCCGCATCCAGAAAAGGTGCATCACCGCAAAGCACGAGGGTGCTGCCGGAGGTGTCCTTTGCAAGGAATTCCGCCGCCTGCTGTACTGCATGCCCCGTGCCCTTCTGCTCTGCCTGAAGCACGGTGGTATATCTTCCATTTAAATAAGTGTCGATCTGCTCTCCGCAGAAGCCCTTGACGATGCAAAGCTCGCTGACTCCGGCATTTTCACAGGCACGGATGACCCATTCGAGCATCGGTCTGCCCAGTACCTCAAACAGGGGCTTGGGCTTGTTTGCCTTCATTCGCTTTCCCTTGCCGCCGGCAAGGATGATACCAAAATCCATATTGATTTCCTCCTATCAGATCTATCGTGCAGTCAATGTGATGCATTTTTCCAGAAATACCGACAAATCAGGGGTATCGCTGCCCCAATGGACATCCCCCTGACCGAAGCTCCTTCTTCGCACCCCATTGCTGCTGGTCTTGTGAATTATGCACAAAAATTCCCATTCCGCATACAGCGGAAATGCAATCGGTACATACCTAATATTATCGCAGATATTGCCGCATTTTGCAAGTGTTTTTCCGGAGTTTTCAGTTTTTTCATAATTTTTGTGAAAAATGACATAAAAATCTGAAAGATTTTTTTCTGAAAACCTATAGCTTTTTTTGAAAAGATATGTTATAATATTGATAAGCCTGAAACAGGGTGTCATTCTGCCCTGTGAAGGATCAAAATTGAATTGGAGGTAAAAACCAATGAGCACAAAATTCGTTTATCAGTTCAATGAGGGCGACGCTTCTATGCGTAATACCCTCGGCGGTAAGGGTGCAAACCTGGCTGAGATGACCAAGATGGGTCTTCCGGTTCCGCAGGGCTTCACCATTTCCACTGAGGCTTGCACAAAGTACTATGAAGACGGTCGTCAGATCAACGATGAGATCATGGCTGAGATCATGAAGAACATCGAGATCATGGAAGAAAGAGTCGGCAAGAAGTTCGGCGACAAGGAGAACCCGCTCCTCGTTTCCGTTCGTTCCGGTGCAAGAGCTTCCATGCCCGGTATGATGGATACCATCCTGAACCTCGGTCTGAACGAGGAAGTTGTTGAGTTCATGTCCGCTAAGTCCGGCAATCCGAGATGGGCTTGGGACTGCTACAGAAGATTCATCCAGATGTATTCTGACGTAGTTATGGAAGTTGGTAAGAAGTACTTCGAAGAGCTCATCGACGAGATGAAGGCAAAGAAGGGCGTAACTCAGGACGTTGAGCTGACTGCTGATGACCTGAAGGAGCTGGCTGGCCAGTTCAAGGAAGAGTACAAGTCCAAGATCGGTCAGGACTTCCCGACTGATCCCAAGGAGCAGCTGATCGGTGCTGTTAAGGCTGTATTCATAAGCTGGGACAAACCCCGTGCAAACGTATACCGTCGTGACAACGACATTCCGTACAGCTGGGGTACTGCTGTAAACGTACAGATGATGGCATTCGGCAACATGGGTGATGACTGCGGTACTGGTGTAGCATTCACTCGTGATCCTGCTACTGGTGAGAAGAAGCTCATGGGTGAGTTCCTGACAAACGCACAGGGCGAGGACGTAGTTGCTGGTGTTCGTACTCCCATGCCCATCGCTCAGATGGAAGAGAAGTTCCCGGCTGCTTTCGCACAGTTCAAGGAAGTTTGCCAGATTCTGGAGAACCACTACAGAGATATGCAGGATATGGAGTTCACTGTTGAGAACGAGAAGCTCTACA
>JAFTQJ010000099.1 GCA_017462785.1 Oscillospiraceae bacterium
GAGGCTCTCTTTCAAGGAGAGTATCCCTAACAAGCAGTTTCGCTGTCTTCTTGATTCAGATTATCTGGATCGTATCGTTGATCTCTGGATTTGTTCATAGTTTGTTTACTGGGGAAATTGCCGTGCATCTTTCCATCATGAATATTGACAGGATTCATCAGAATATGCCCATGGTAGTTTTGGCAGTCATGATCCTTTTCATGGGCACAGTAAATCGTCTGATAATCCTCTTCATAAAACGCAGCAGCTTTCTGTACATACTCACAGGCTGTATCTGCATCCTTCACCAAATCGTCAAATGTCACAATCACCTGCACGAGCGGATTATTGTGTGTCTTGCCGAAATGTTCCTTTACACACATCATCTGTTCTACTGCGGCAGACGGATTGGTATAATCCACCCCATTTCCTCCGATCATAAGTTTTCGATCATCTTCGATATACTCAGTCAGATTCTTCAGATGCTCGTCATCTCCAGGCATACCTTTCTTAATGATCACATTCTCCATATGTCGTTCGCCTCCTTTTGCAGTTTCTTTTGCAGTACCTTTACTTGCTCAGGATCCCCATGTTCACCAATTTCACGAGCAATATTTACCACATTCTGAATCTTCACCTTTGCAGCGGGAGAAAGTCCTTCATCTCCATGCACAGCCATATACTGCACATACTTTGAAAAGTTCATTCCCTTTGTCTGTGCCTTTTCATTAATGATTTGACGTTCTTTGTCACTGAAACGAATAGATGTCGATTTCTTCCTTTCTGACTCTCTCCGTTCCTCAGTTCTTCGTTTTTTTGCCGCTTCGCTTACCATAGCAAAAGCCCTCCTTAAACTAAATTTAATGAGCAGGTCACAAACTACTGGACCTGCTCATTATTACATATGTACCACAAATTTTAGGTTTATGATAGCGAATGATGTGATTGCATCTGTATCGCATTCACCCTGCCGTCAATGTACACTCATTACAAACTGCATATACATCTTTTATATTTATAAAATATGCAGACCGCTCCGCTCTACCAATCTGGGGTACATTTCCCCAGATTATACATATGTACTTTCTCACTTCTCTATTCACCATAAATCTCAAAGAATTTCCGCATATACAGCCCCACATTCTGATCGCCAGTATCACAATACACCGGATGATCCAGCGTCCCATCCACAGCATCGAATACGCCATATGCCACACATGAATGCACCCATCACGCATATACATATGGAAATTCGGAATAATCGGGCTTTTTTGGAAAATACAGCCCGATCATCTGATCGGGCTCAGCTTGTAGAAAAAGTCCTTTTTCTCAGGGTTAGGCATCCTGTAACTGCCCCCACCCCAACCCCTCCCCCAGAGGGGGAGGGGCTATATTGCGAGGGTACTGCGTACCCTCAACCCGCCAAAGGACTTCGCCCTTTGAACCTAACAAGGTTTTTCGACAGACTGAGCCCGATCAGATGATCGGGCTGACATCGTTTATTTCAATGCATACCACTTTTGATAGCAGCTGCAGGGGACATTATTTGCCGGCATACTCCGGGATGCATACCTGCTCTGTCCGCAGGTGCATGTACCCACTGTTTTGACGGAATTGAAATTCTCTACAGTAAACTGCATACCATAGGAATTCGGCTTGACCTCCCTGCTGCCCGTCCAGTAAAAACAGGATGCACAGCATTTGTGGTTAGAATGGACATCGACTTTCATTGTGCGTTCCTCCTAAACTGAATAAAAATCCAACTCTATTTCTTTTTCAAAATCACTCGATCGCCCTGTTTTTCCATTTTGTAATTACGCAGTTTGTTCAGTGTGCCCACACCGCCGCCTGCCACTGCAATTGTCGCTGCACTGATTGCGACAGTAACGCCAGATACACCGGCTCCGCCCAACACAGCGGCTGCCGATGCGATTCCAGCAGTTGTAGCAGGAACCGTTACAGGAGTACCAGTACCGATTGTAGCAATTGTTGCAATGATCGCTGCAACTGCAACTGTAAGTCCACCAATTGCAACTGCCCAGGCAACTGCTCCAGTAGTCTTGATCCTGAAAACCTTTTGTCCCAGATCACCCTCAACCTCAATACACTGTTCACCATTCTTGATGGCATTACCGAGATCCTTTTCATTATCAATCAACATACATTTCATCCTTTCCATGTTTGTGTTTGCGGAAAACCGCAGTCATTTTTGAATACTTCGCCCAGCTCCGTACCACTGGCTCCGCAAACGGATGCCTCTTCCTACCACTCGCCCTGCACGCCGGACAGGGATCCTTGACACACTGCACCCTCCCCAGACAGTACGGACAGTCCGCACACTTTTTCTGTTTCTTCATAAAATCCCTCCTTTCATCTGCGGATGCTCCGGCTGGAACATGGTATAATATACATAAGCAAGCCTTTCGCAAATAGGGGCACTCCCCGACACACCCTCACAAAGTATCGAAACACAGCCGTTTTTCTCACAGCTTCGACAATAATTCTGACGGTTCATTCCCTCTATGCCGCAGGCTTCAGAAGTCCCATGCACTCCGTTTTTCGCTCCATCGAAGAATGCACATAGCGGTTGAGCGTCGTTTCCACAGAAGCATGTCCCAGAATCTCCGACAGCGTTTTCACATCAAATCCCAGAGCCACGCAGTTCGTTGCGAACGCATGACGCAGACTGTGAAAGCACACTGACGGCAGTCCTGCTTTTTTGAGGATCGCCTTAAAACGATGCTGTAACGTCCTCGGCTCCATCACATGGGTACTGCCGGACAGCACATAGGCATCGTCTTTTCCTCGCAGTTTCCGCAAAAATGGCATCAGGAACGACGGAAGAGGAATGGTTCTGACAGAAGTCCGGCTTTTGGGGGAATCTACCAGAATCCTTGTGCCGTCCTCGCATCGGATCCGCTGCACCGTCCGCCTGACGGTGAACCTGCTCTTTGCAAAGTCAATATCCCCCCACCGCAGTCCGCAGACCTCACCCACTCTCAGTCCCGTATACAGGCTCAACAGAATACAGAGGGATGTGGAGTTTTCGTGCTTCTGCAAACGCCTGCACAGCGTTTTCTGCTCTTTGGGAGAGAGAATTTTCCGCTCTGTTCTGGGGATTTTCGGGAGTATGACATCCTGCACCGGATTGCGGAAGCCATGCACTCTGGAGGCGTACTTCGCAACGGATTTGATGACCACCACGATGTCCGATACATACTTTGCCGACAGTCCGCTTTCGAGCTTTCGTGCAATGAATGCATGGAGCATCAGCACCGTCAGCTTATCATAGCGAATCGCCCCGAATTCAGGCAAAATATGCTTATCCGCTTTCATTCGGTAGCTCGCATGAGTGGAGGGCTTCACCCGAAGCTGCACCGCCGCCAGCCACTCCTCCAGAAGTGCCCCGACCGTCCGCCGTCCCGACTCCTGATATTGGCAGGAATTCGCCTTGAGGGGGAGCAGCTTCTCCCTGACCTCGGCGTAAGTTTTGCCGTAGATTGAGCGATATTTCGCTCTTCCCCGTGCATTTTTTCCGACCGGATAACGCCCCTCCCAGCGGCCGTCCTTTCGCTTGTAAATGTTCTCGCCCTTTCGTGCCATCATGTTCCTCCTTGACCAGAATTGTGACGGGTTCTGTCCCGCATGTCGATAGCAGATTCGACAAATGTGCCGTCATTTTCTTGTGGGATGTGTCGAAATTCTGCTTGCCTTTGGTGAATTTGCTGAAATCGCCTTGCAAATCAGGGGCATTTGTGCTATAATAGTACCAATGACAAAGCGGCTCCCGCTTGCCGTCAATTGCCCCTATCTGCGGCAAATCAGAGCCGCAGGACGCTCCCGGATCGGGGGCTTTTTTCGTTTTGTACGCCTTGACTTCCATTGGGCGGTGTGGTACAATAAAAGAAAATTCTGGTCAATTTCATTCTAACACGCCGGAGGGCCGGATTTATCCCGAAAAATACGAAGTTTATCCCAAGAAGGTGGATTACGCATGAAACTTACGCTCCGCACACTGCTTTTTCTCATCATACAGGCAAAAAAGACCGGTACCGGCAGGATCGGCAACGGTAAAATTCTGGTGCAGTTCCTGCTTACCTGCACCGATTCTGACGTCGTTGAGCGTTCGCACGAACGCAGTATTCTGGCGAAATTCTGCGAAAATGCCATGCTCTCAGATGCCTACAAGAGCATGAACCGACGGATCGACCGCTTTCTGCGTGAGGGAAAGGGATATCCGCACGAGAAGCTGACATTCACGAATTTTGAACGGAATATGGGCAATATTGCATCCTATCGGGTGCATCTGGCGAAGATGGCAGAGGTTTGTGCACAGGTGCTGGATGAATCGAAAACCGAACAGCTGGTGCACACCCTCCTTGAAATGCTCCGACAGGATGACGGCATTCAGAATCTGCCGTATGGCTGCGGTTTCATCCCGAAATCCGAGCTTTTCGGGACATTTGCACACCGGAAGAGAATCTGTTCAGAGGCACTGCTGCTGGGGCTGTTCTATCTGATGCATAAGCAATTTTCTGCGGAATTCAGCGAAAATCCGGAACTTCTCGCACTTCCCGAAAAGCTCCCGTTCCATGTGGTGCATTATGTCAAAAAAGAGTTTTCCACAGCCGGACATGGAAATCTTGAAAACCTCCTGCATCCTGACTTTAAGGGAAAATCTGCACGAAAACGCCAAGCGTCCCTATGCGGCGGAGGTCAGAGCACATATTTTGGGCGAAGCGAAGCGGTTTTATCCCCTTGCATTCCGAGGTGCTGACGGCATGAAAAATGCCCTCCCGAGGGAGGGCAACGTGTTCCTGTACGGCATGGGCGGTGTGGGAAAAACGACAATTCTGCTCGAAGAAATCTGCCGGAACAGCGAACCGAACAGCGTGAATTTTCTCCTCCCGCTGCAGCGGTTTCATGTGCAGAATATCCCGAATTTCAGGCATCATCAGAGCAATTGGATGCTCTCGCAGCTCCTGCTGAAATACCACTATCAGTACGAATTCCACACGCTCGAAGCATGTATTTCCGCCGAGGGTGAGGAGTCGGTTTTACAGCAATTATCACAGCTCCATGCACTTCTGGAAGAATGCCCGAACGGTTGGAAACCGCAGTATTCCGTGCTTTTGGATGGATTCAACGAAATTCCAACGGTTTTGCAGACGGTATTTTTGCAGGAGATGAAGCACGCTCTGACGGAGTGGAGGAATGTCCGCTTTGTGATCACGGGGCGAAGCATCCCACAGCAGGAGATCTTCCGCAGCTTCGGGAAAATCGAGGTTCTTGGCATCACGGACGAGGGGCTTTCGGATGCACTTGCAGATTTTCCGGAGGTACGAAACAAACCCAAAATACTCGAAATTCTGCGGATTCCGCTGTTTCTGAACCTCTGGCTTTCACAGAATTCGGAAGAGCTTTGCAGCCGTGGAAAACTGCTCGATGCCCATGTGAACGGCTTTTCCGGCAGTGAGGAAATGCGGTTTGCAGTGCAGTATATTCTGCCGTTTGCAGCAAGAAAAATGGCGGAATACGGACATTTTACGATGTACAGATCCGATCTTTCCAAGGCGGTGGAGGATGCATTTTCCACATTTTTAGAGGATGAGCGGGTGTACCAGAACTGCCTTGCTCCGCTTGGATTCCGCAGGAAACATCTGCAAAATTACAGGGAGCAGTTTGTGGACATGCTTCTGGAGGAGCTTTGTTATCTATGCAAAAACAGCGAAAATTCGCCGGAAATTCAATTTGAGCACCAGTATTTACGGGATTATTTTGCGGCAAGGTGCATTGTACTTCTGACAAAGGCATTGTTTGAAGGCTGTGCCTCCATCTCCGACGAAGACGAGCATGATATGTTTCGGAAATACGACCTGGGAGGCATCTGGTTTCCGGATCGTGAAACGGAGATTTACCGCATGATCGGAGAAATTTTCGGCGATGACCGCAACCGCTATCAGGAGGATTTCTGGTATGAGGAAACGCCGCTGGATGGGCTTCTGAACAGAGGTTGGCATTACAGCACCTTCCGGCTGACGGAAAACATCATCCGCACGATGGCGGCTGCGAGGGATAAACTCATCTGCGGTGTGGATTTCAGCCGCAATTCGCTGCCCCTGCACATTCCGTGCGGTATCAAGTTCAGCAAAAACGGCGAAGAACCGTGCGATTTTTCAGAGTGCAGGGTCTTTGACATTGGCTTCGCTGACAGCTCTCTGGAATGTGTGGCGGCATCTGAGGACGGCACAAAACAGCTGCTCCGTTCGGAGGACGGATACGGGCTTCTGTGGGATGCCGAAAGTCTGGAAGTTCTGGCGGAATATTGGGGTTCTTTGCCAATGGATCTGGAAGATTTGGTGTATTATGAGGATGCCGTTCCGATCGAAGATGACGCAGTGAAAGCGGAAATTGCGGCAAGGCTCACACATTTTACGGGGTGTGATTTTTACAAGGCGTATTTTTGGTTTGAAAATACGAAGGAGATTCTGGGGAGGATGGGGGCAGAAGTGGACTGACCGGATCCGGTTGCAAATGCCCTGTAAATATGCTATAATATAAATATAAATAATGTGATAGAAAGGATGATACCATGAACAAATATCTCAAGAACACCATCACTTCCCTGACCGCCGGACTGCTTGCATTGACGGCAATGCCCCTGTCGGCATCTGCTGTGAACGTCCCCAAAAAGGCGGACAGCTGGGACGGTACTGCCGACACGAGCTGGTATGACAGTGAGGCAGACAGTTTTTCTATTGACACCGCCGAGGCATTTGCAGGACTTGCGGAGATTGTCAATGCCGGTGATCCGATGACGGGGAAAAGCTTTTATCTGGAGCGTGATCTGCTCCTCAATGCCATCGGAAACTACGAAAACTGGGACACAGAGCCGCCTGCAAACAACTGGAAATCCATTGGAACGGACAAAAACGCTCCATTTGACGGTATTTTCTACGGACAAGGTAATACCATCTGCGGAATGTATCAGAAAACCACACAGATGAATGACCACAAAGTTTCTTTTTTCTGCGGCGGCGTATTTGGTACGATCTCTGAAAATGCTGAAATTTCGGGAATTGACTGCCGGTATGCCTATGTGCATCTTGAAAACGAACAGATCGTACCGGAAGAAAGTATATATTGGGAAATTTCCATTCCCTATGCTGGCGGCATCTGCGGCATGAGCCAGGGTGGTTCGATTACAGATTGTCATTTTGATGGTACAGTTATTTCTCTTGCGGCAAGCGGCGGAGGCATGAGCAATTCTGCATATGCCGGCGGTATCTGCGGAAGAAACAATGCGGATTCCAGCATCACCAATTGTTCCAATCGAGGGACTATTTTCGCCTCCTATGTGGCGGAAGAATTTGACTTCATTCGGGTATTCTGCTATGCAGGCGGTATCTGCGGCTATGCGGAGGATGCCTCCGTGAACGGCTGCTGCAATTCCGGAGAAGTGTCTGCCAAAGCGTATTACAATGGATTAGCAGGCGGTATCAGCGGTGGGATGTGGCACTGTGTCAACATCGAAAACGCCTATAATACAGGAAATATCTCCGCATCCACACTGTCTGAAAACACAACTTCTATCACAGATGGACCAGCTTATTTTGCCATGAGCGGCGGTATTGCCGGTGATTGTCTTGCCAAGAATGAGGAACAGCAAGGCAGCATCCGCAACTGCTACAACTCGGGCAGTCTGTACAGCAACGGACCGATTGAAAATTTCAGCTCCGGCGGTATTCTGGGCGGTACGGATGTGCAATACATGGACTATACTGCCAAGATCGTCAACTGTTACTATCTTGACACGACCTCCGACCGCTGCTTTGGCATGGGAGAAGCGGACGATTTTGCACAGACTGATGCAGAAATGAGGGAGGAGCTTTTCGCCGGAATACTCTGGGAAGCATTCTATTATCAGCCAAACCACTATCCGATCCTGACATGGGAGGCGGACAAAACTCCCGATACGGGTGATGTGAATGGGGACGGGCTGTTCTCTCTGTCGGATGTGGTAATGATGCAGAAATCCATCCTTGGCAGTGAATACCTGACCGTTCCGCAGGCTGGTGATGCCTATCTGGATCTCAAACTGGACGGGTTTGATCTTGCAGTGATGAAGCGGTTGCTGATACTTGCGGAGTAAAAATTAAGGCTGTGCGGAGGCACAGCCTTGTTTTGTATTTTTTCAAAGACCTTCCAAGGATAGGCAACACATTCCTACGGGCACGGCGATGATACCGTGTGCTATCGTTGTTTTAACGAACTGGACAATTCGATTCATGACTACGGCTACAAGCCCGAGCCGATCTTCTATGGTAAGGGTGAGCGTTATTTCGGTGTGGAGCTTGAAATTGATATTGGTGGACATGATGATGACAATGCCCAGTCCATTCTGGGAGTCGGAAACGTTTCGGATGACTGCATCTACATCAAGTCGGACGGCAGCCTGAATGATGGTATGGAGATCGTAACGCACCCCATGAGCCTTGAATATCATATGGGCTACTATTGGGAGGATGTACTGAATGAGTGCGTGAAGCTGGGGTATCGTTCGCACCAGACTTCAACTTGCGGACTGCATGTCCATGTGAACCGTTCCAGTCTGGGCGATACCTTGGACCGTCAGGAAGTGACCATCTCCAGAATCCTGTACTTTGTTGAACAGCATTGGAATGAGCTTTTGAAGTTCTCCCGCCGTTCTGAATCTGCCATGAACCGCTGGGCGGCGAGATATGGCTATGAATCCAACCCGAAAAAACTTCTGGACAAAGCAAAGGAACGTTATGGTCGATATTCCGCTGTGAATCTCTGCAATTGTAACACTATTGAATTCCGAATGTTCCGTGGGACGCTCAAACTGAATACACTGCTTGCCACATTGCAGATGGTTAACCGCATCTGCGATGTGGCTTTTGCTTTGTCCGATGAGGAGATGCAAGGGCTGTCATGGTCGAACTTTGTGGCGAGTGTAGCAGAGCCGGAGCTGATTCGGTATCTGAAAGAACGGCGGCTCTATATCAACGAGGAGATCGTGAGCGAGGAGGAGATGTAAATGAAGGCAAATCATGGGCTGATGGAGTACCTGCGGAAAGTCCCCTGGAGCATGATCCGTGGCACGACTCAGCTTTTTGTGAAACTCTGCCTGTATCTGATTTCCACCGGACGAGCACGGATGGAGATTCTCGGCATGACCATCAACCTGTACAAGATCCACAGCGTCCTGCAAACGCTCATTCACCTCTGCGACACGATGATCATGCTGACTGCGGAAGAACTGCGGACGATCGACATTTCGGACATTCTGAAAAATAGAAAATAGGAGGAACAACCATGTGTGCATTATTTGGATATTTCGACTGCGGCAAGAAAAATCCGCATAAAGTCCTGCAAAAGCTGGTGCAGGCTCTGGCGAATGCGTCGGAGGAGCGGGGCAGCTTTACTTTCACGATTCTGGACGAGCGGAACAACCTGTATTTCGTCAAGGGTTCGAGTCCGCTATATCTGATTTATTTCCGTGATTTCGGGCTTTATGTGTATGCCTCGACTGCTGGGATCATGCACAAAGCATTGAAGGCTGTGTCGCTGAATCATCTGAATTATGAGATGATTGAGGTGCAGGATGGGGAAATTCTGAAAATCAGCAAGAACGGCAGTTTGAGCCGTGATGCGTTTACGCCTGCACCGGATTTCTGCTTTGGAAGGTATCAGAGAAGCATCTTCGGTTGGGACGAGGAGGTGCCCGAAAGCACGGATGATTATGCAATTCTGCTGGAGATGTGCGGGTACTTCGGGGTGACTCCGGAGGAGGTGCAGCGGCTGATTGATCTTGGGTTTTCGTATGATGAGATTGAGATGATGCTATGGGAGCCGGAGGGAGTGGAGGAGGAGTTGACAACAGCATGAAGACAAAATCAAGGGGCACCACGCCCCTTGATTTTTTGCCCGAAGTATGCTATACTATTAACAAGATACAACATCGAGATTGTGAGGTGAAACGCATGAAACAAAAGAGCATCCCAATCGGCATCGAGGATTTCAAGGACATTATTGAAAGAAACAGCTATTTCGTAGATAAGTCGCTTCTCATCCGTGATCTGCTGGACAGCGGCAGCAAGGTGAATCTCTTCACACGCCCCCGCAGATTCGGCAAAACGCTGAACATGAGCATGATCCAGCGTTTTTTTGAAAAGACGGATGAGGATCACACCTGCTTATTCGAGGGGCTGAACATCAAAAAAGCAGGGGAAAATTATCTTGCCCATCAGGGGAAATATCCTGTTGTGACGCTCTCACTCAAGGGTATGAAAATGGATACTTTTGAGGCGGCGATCAAGCAGTTCGGGTGGATGCTGTCCCTGGAGTTTCAGCGTCATCCTGAGATTCTGCAATCGGATCTGGTGAGTCCTGAGGAAAAATCACTCTATCAGAGAATCGCCGGCTGGAACGCAGGCATGGAGGATTATTGTGCATCCGTGCAGTTTCTGACCAAGAACCTCACAAAAATCCATGGCAGAAGAACCATCGTGCTGATCGACGAATATGATGTTCCTCTTGAAAATGCACATTTCTGCGGTTTCTATGAGGAGATGGTCGGTTTTATCCGCAGTCTGTTCAACAATGCCCTGAAAACCAACAGCTCACTCGAAATGGCTGTGCTCACGGGATGCCTGCATATTTCCAAAGAAAGCTTGTTTACAGGTCTGAACAATTTGCAGATTCACAGCATCCAGACAGAAAGCTACAGCGAATACTTCGGCTTCACGGAAACAGAAGTGTGGGAAATGGCGGAATACTACGGACTTTCGGCATATTTCCCAACCATCAAGGCGTGGTATGATGGCTACCGCTTTGGTGAAACGGAGATCTACAATCCGTGGAGTGTACTGAATTTCCTGCAGGCACTCTGTTCATCGGCAAAGGCTCTGCCCGTGCCATATTGGAGCAATACAAGCTCCAATGAAATCATCCGGCAGCTCATCAGCGAAGCGTCTGCGGATACCCGTGATAAAATCGAAAGCCTCATCAATGGACAGAGTGTAAAAGCCCCGATCCATGAGGATATTGTCTATGCGGATATTGATGTAAACGAAGAAAGCATCTGGAGTTTTCTGCTGTTCACGGGGTATCTCAAGCAAATTGATTCCAGAATCGAGGATGATGAGATCTGGCTGGAACTGGTCATTCCGAATAAGGAGATCCGTTCCATTTACAGGCGGAGCATCCGCCAATGGTTTCAGGACAAAACCCGTGCGGTTTCGAGGGAAAATCTGATCGATGCCCTTGTGCATGGAGATGCTGACACAGCCAACCGCATTATCGGGACATGGCTGAATGAAACGATCAGCTTCTTTGATGAGAAGGAACAGTATTATCACGGATTTTTAGCAGGACTGCTGTCCGGTTATGATGCCTATAAGCTGAAATCCAACCGTGAAACGGGTGATGGCAGAACCGATCTTCTGCTGATGGAACGTTTCGACAGAAATATTGCTGTCGTCATCGAGGTCAAGGATGTGGATGCCCAGAAGGGCGAAACACTGGAAATGATGGCAGAAAATGCACTGCGGCAGATCGAAGAAAAACATTATACCGAAGAACCCGTCAATGAGGGGTATCAGAAAATTCTCAGATACGGCATTGCCTTCTTGGGTAAGCGGTGTCTGATCAAAAAAGGATAACTATGTTCAAGTTGATGCACCACATGGCGGCATGGACGGCGGCTGTTCCTCCGCCGAAGGCGATGTGGAAAAGAACATCAACCTTGCGATCCTGCTCGATCTGCGTGAGCTGCTGGAAATGTCGGGGTACGAGGTCATTGTGACACGGGACACGGACACATCCATCCATGATGCCGGCATTGAGGGGATCGCCAACCAGAAAAGCTCGGACATGGACAATCGGCTGGAGATCTTCAACAGCTGCGAGGATGCTATCTGCATTTCCATCCATCAGAACCAGTTCACTGACCCGAAGTACAGCGGTGCACAGATGTTCTATTCCGACACGCATCCGGAAAGCGGAAAGCTGGCACAGATCATTCAGGAACAGTTTGTGGAATTCCTCCAGCCCGACAACCGCCGTGAGATCAAGCTCTGCGGCAAGGAGCTGTTTCTCTGCTATTTCAGCGAGAATCCGACTGTCATGGTCGAATGCGGCTTTCTCTCCAACCCCGATGAAGCCGCCCTCCTTGTAACTGAGGACTACCAGCAGAAGGTGGCGTTCACGATTTATGCGGGACTGATGGAGTATCTGTCTGCAAAAGCATAATGAACGGCACTGTATCCGTCATGGGTACAGTGCCGCTTTCTTTATGATTATTTCTTTTTCAGCCATCCACGGAACAGTCCGCCTTGAAAAAGTGACATGAGCACGAAGAACAGATCCGCCATCAGAATGAAAATCAATGACGGCACAAGTACTCTGGTGAAACGCACACCGGCACATTCCTTTTTTCGCATCGCAGCTCCCGTGCGGAACATGCACCAGAAAATTCCAAGATGGAAAAACAGCAGCACCAGCAGCTGTTCACCGTACTGCATCAGTCCGCCCTGCACATTTCCCGTCAGGAGCTGGAGCAGAAACAGACCGGTGTACACCACCAGCAGAATCCGCATGACGTTCACCATCACGCCGCCGCCGATGCCGATACCGCCGCCCCATCCGATTTTGCAGCGATCACAGAAATTCTCGAACACCTGCATCAATGCCCGATTCTGGCTGCCCTCGATAAAACCGCCGTTGGAAATCACATAGAGCTGTAACTGCAAATCATGCTCCTTGCAGAATGCTTCCATGTTCTCCATGAATGCCAGCACATGGGACGGAACGCCGTCCACATACAGCGGCATCGAAAATACCACCGTATCCGCATCACGCAGCTGCTCCAGAATGCGGTCGTGGTCGCCCTGCGTGCGAAGCTTCTCTTTCACCACTGTCCCATGCAGCATAATTCTCTGCATCTGCAAAAGATGTCCGGAAACATCGCCCTTTTTCTTGGGACTTGCATTGATCATCACCGTTTTCACAGTACATCCTCCTCAAGTTCTGCAAGGGATTTCATCGGTATGAATGAAGATGCCTCATAGCCGAAATTCACTGCATTCCGCTCTGCCATATATGCAAATGTCTTTTCCTCCTGTGCAGTCATATCCCCATAGGCAAGGACTTTCAGGAGGGCATGCTTCCCGTACCGCAGTGTGTGGTGCATCTGCTTTCCACGATAGGTGCTGAACGGTGTGGAAAGTCCGATGCTCCGGTCGAGGATATTCTTCACAGCAGGGCTGTACATACCGTAGCAGTTTCTTGTGATGATGATCAGTTCATCCGCCCTGCCGAGGGTACGGCAAACTGTATGCAGGCTGTCCCTGAGGTAACATTCCGCCGGATGCTTTGTCCAGCACCCGAAACATCCCTGACACGGGGCATATTTTCCGTCTGCACGGATCACGGTATCGCAGTGCTTTTGCAGCAGTTCCGTGTATTTCTCCGGAAGATCATGCAGGATCACTTTCATCTTTCTTCACACTCCTCAGCAGATATACGCCATACGCAACGCCGACCACGGTAATGACCGCCGTGCTGATAAGAAACATTGTCCAATTTCCGTCCATGCAAAACATACTCGTGCTGTTGACAACGGCATGAGCAATGATGCAGGGAATGATGCTCTTGCTGACATAGAACAGCACCGTAAAACAGAATCCGATGGCACTGGCATAGATCAGCTGGATGAGTGTTTCCGCCAGAGCCTCACCACGAAACAGATTGACAATATGCCCGAAGCCGAACGTCAGGGAAGAAACCACGATCGCCGTTTTCACATTGTCCTGACACATCGCCCGGAACAGAAATCCCCTGAAAATCAGCTCCTCCAGAAGGCCCACACAGAGCATGGAGATCACAAACAAGATCGCTTCCACCGCCGATCCATTGCAGGAAACACCGTTCCAGAAATTAACAGAGGAAATCAAAATCAGGGGAAGAAAATACAGATATTTCCTGCTGCTCCCCTCCATCCCGCAAAGTCCGAAATATGCCGTCAGATCGTTCTTTTTCACAAAGCCAAACAGTACCGCCGACATCGCCAGTGCAAATATCGCTGTTACAAGCTTCGGGATGCCGATGCTTTCGGAAATGCTGTCCGCTGTGCTGAAGCCCACCACATAGATGATGATCCACATCACTGCAAACCAGATCTCGCTTTTCTCAAACAGCTTTTTCATCATTCTTCCCCTTTCATAAAACCGATCACGCCCATGAACACCTGCTCCAGAATTCCGGAACAGTAGGACGGGTCAAATTCAATCGTATTGTTGGCAAGCAGGCTTGCCATGCCGTGCACCGCATAGAAGAGCGAGGCAAACGCCTGCTTGCTCTGCTGTGCCGTCAGCTGTGCCTCCGCCTGTAGAATTTCCAGAATCGGTGCAAGCTCCGGCATTGCGGTCATATCCTGCATCCGCTGGCTGCGGAAATGCTCCGACTGCATCAGGAAGCGGAACAGCTCCCGTTCCTCCGCCGCAAAACGGATGTACCGCAGACCGATTGCAAGCATCGGATCATCCTTTTCGGGATCGAACTGCATGAGATATTCCGAATGATAGGCATCCGCTGCGATGTACAGCTCCTGCTTCAGCTCCTCTGTTTTCGAGAAATGGTACATCACCGGCTGTGTGGAACATTGCAGCTTTGCAGCAATGCGGCGGACGTTCAGGGCATCCGCTCCCTCCTGCCGGATCAGCTCCAGTCCTGCATCCAGTATCATTTCCCTTGTGATTTTTGCTTTCGGCGGCATGGGATCACTCCTTTTGTGACACTCGTTATATAACAGTTGTTATTATATCATGTCCGGGTTGATTTGTCAAGAGTTTTTTCTAAAATATTGACACCCTTTCTAAAATACGGTATACTATAAATATCAATAACGAAAGGATGTTTTCCCATGAGATTCGACACAACCAAATATACAAAAATGGCACACAGATTCAAAAACACAGGCATTCAGCTTGAAGAAAAGACCATTGCTATGGTGCTTCAGTATTTTGATGCGATGAGCAACCTGTATAACCTTATGCCTGTTGAAAAGGTGCTCGGAATCATCAACGCACAGAATGAAGAACAGCTCTGCAAGGAGGATTTCTACAGGCTGATGGAGATGACGGAAATGGAAAAAGTATTTTATGCATTCCTTTCCCCCGCAGAACTGATGGATGAAAATGCAGTCAGTCCGCCCTCCGAGCGTTATCTGATGCAGGAATCCCTTTATGCAGTGGACGGTGTCTATGAAGAAATCTTAAAAGCACAGTTTGGCAAAAGCTTCTACATCCCCGAAAAGGAAGAACTGCTCCGCTATGCGGATGATACTTTTTTTGGCAGTGACATCAGCACAGAAAACTTCACTCATTATTTCAGAGAAGTTCTGCATCTGAATGCAGCGGAAACCAGCGAATATCTGGACGAAACACTGATAATCTTGGAACACAATCGTGAACTTGACCGACTGTTCTTTGACTACGCACGCATGGGTCTTGAACTGACGCTCGATCAGATCAAGGAATTGATGCCGATCCTTACAGAGCTTGCGTCACAGGTCAGAACCCCCTATTACTGCGGACATACAGCGGCTGAAGTCGGCGTGGTACCTGCATTCCCGAAAACTGCGGAGGAAATGTATCAGGAAGCATCCAGAACAATGGATATGTTTGGTCAGATGCGGACACTGTTGGCAATGCAAGGAATGATGCCGCCGGATATGATGAAGAAGCCCAGCAAAAACGGGCCTTGCCCGTGCGGAAGCGGCAAAAAATACAAGAGATGCTGCGGTAAGGGGAAATAAATTATGGCAAAAAAAGACCGACCCGTCTATATCTGCCGTGAATGCGGCTATGAAAGCTCCAAATGGAACGGCTGCTGTCAGGGCTGCGGCGAATGGAATACACTCGAAGAGGTTGAAACCGTACAGAGAAGCGGCGGCAGCCGTCAGCTCATGAACCTCTCCGACCGCATTCACCGGATCGACGACATTGACATGGACAAGGAAGTCCGCTACTGCACTGGCTGCGGTGAGCTGGACAGGGTGCTGGGCGGCGGACTGGTGAAAGGCTCGATCGTCCTCCTCGGCGGTGAGCCGGGCATCGGCAAGAGTACGCTGCTTTTGCAGATCTGCCAGCATTTGGGCGAAAGTCACACCGTTCTCTACATCTCCGGAGAGGAATCCGCAAGACAGCTGGGACTGCGTGCACAGCGGCTGAATGTCAATTCCGACAAGCTCTATATTCTGACCGAGAATGACGCACAGGCGATCTGCGACACGATTGCGGCATCCAAGCCGGATATTGTCATCATCGACTCGATCCAGACGATGCAGATCCAGCAGCTTTCCTCGAGTCCCGGAAGCCTGACGCAGGTCAGGGAATGCACGAATCTGTTCATGCACACGGCAAAAACACTGGAAATTCCGGTGTTCATCGTTGGGCATGTCAACAAGGACGGAGCAATTGCAGGTCCCAAAGTCATGGAGCATATTGTGGATACGGTGCTGTTCTTTGAGGGTGAGCGGCATATGAGCTATCGTGTGCTGCGTGCGGTGAAGAATCGTTTCGGCTCGACGAACGAGATCGGCGTATTTGATATGCAGGACAAGGGGCTGCGTGAGGTGGAGAATCCCTCGCAGATGCTGCTGTCCGGTCGTCCGCTGGGTGTATCGGGAACGTGCATTGCATGCGTGATGGAGGGTTCCCGTCCGATTCTGGCGGAAGTGCAGACGCTGGTAGCAAAGAGTGCGTATGCTTCCCCCAAGCGGACGGCAACGGGCTTTGACTACAACCGCATGGCGATTCTGCTGGCGGTTTTGGAAAAGCGGTTCGGGCTGACCTACGGGGCATTGGACGTGTATCTGAATATTGTGGGCGGTTTCAAGCTGGATGAACCTGCGGGTGATCTGCCGGTGGCACTGGCATTGTATTCAGGTCTGACGGACAGGGCATTGCCGGACAAGCTGATTGCGATCGGTGAAGTGGGACTGGGCGGAGAGATCCGCAACGTATCGCATATTGTACGCCGTGTACAGGAGGCAAAGCGGATGGGGTTTGAATACTGCATCGTCCCGAAGCAGGCATTGGCGGCACTGCCGAAAAGCTCCAAGACATTACGGATTTTCGGCGTGAGCAATCTGCGGCAGGCTTTCTCTGCACTTGGAAAATTGCAGGAGGAAGAGGCATCTAACGAATAACACAAAATCAGTATAAAAAGGAGATTTTCATATTATGGAAAAATTTATGATTGAGAATGATACGTTGACTGGATATGAAAACGAACAGCATTCATTGGATGAAGTCATTGTTCCGGATGGTGTGAAACGTATTGGAGCAGATGCTTTTTGTGGATACAAAATCAGACATCTAATACTGCCGGACAGTCTTAATGATGCACATGTGCACGCATTTGGTGGGAAATCTACAGTTGCAGGAACGATTACCTATCAAGGTGTTACATTCAAACCGAATTATGGCGTAGATCAATTTATTCCATATACAACAGTCAATATGATTGCAAGAAAAAACTATGACTATGTTGTTAACCTGTATGATGCAATGAAAAAATACGAAATCATTCTTCAGATTTACATGAATGACGGGGATGAAATGACGGAAAAATATATCAAAAGAAGTCTCAAAAAAGTTTTTGTGCGATTTATGATGCTTTATCGGATGAATGTGGATCGCAGAGGAAGAGAAGAACAAATGCAGTACTATTTCGGGTTGATTGAAACACTTGTCAAATCGGGGAAATTTATATCCAAACGAAATATCAAGACCTACATCGAAGCAGCGAACGAGCAAAAATGTCCCGAAATTCTTGATATGCTTCTGGATTATAAATGCAATACACTCAAAATAACGGATTAACATATACAGCGGTCTATGGGAAATTGCAGGAGGAAGAGGCATCTAACGAATAACATAAAAGGAGATTACGGAACATGACAGAAAATACAAAGAACGACAATATCGGCATATTCTGGTTAGAATTGGTACTTGCCATTTTCATTCCATTTACAATCTGGTGGAGTATGACTCCGACAAATATCCTGAATTCCAATTCTTTATTTGGATTGCTGGAACACATGGGATTGACTGGATGTATTTTTCTCTTTCTTGCCGGAATACCAGCAGGTATGATTGGAATCAGAAAATCAAAAGAAATGCAGAAACGAAAGATAGCCACGATTGTGCTGTCTGTTATGAATTTATCCGCTGGAATCGTCGAAGTTGGCACATTCATTTTGACTTTCTGTGCAGCGATATTTGGAGGAGTTTCTGCGTAATAGAGGATGGGGATTTGTTTGATTTTTAGGAGGATGATACTATGAAGCTGAGTCAATATGTCTGCGGTGCTGTAAGGCAATTTTCCATGTGGTTTGCAAAAGGTACTCTTGGTTATCCGCTATTGGAAGGAATTGATTATACTGGCGAGGTTTTAAAAGAAGAAAGCAGTTTCGCAGAACAAGCTTTTGCCATTTTTATGAATAACCTTGAAATTGATGCAGAGGGTAATGTTTTAAATTACAAGTATTGCGAGAACAGGGCTGCACAATATATACGGGAATATTTTGACAACAATTATAAAGCCGATCCCCCGTTTGCCGACTGGGAAGTTGAATTACATCCAGTCAGCAAGGAATCATATAGTACTTGACTTTATCATATCGGAGGCTCTTATGAAATTTACTTACTGTCCGCACTGCGGCACAAAAACAACCCTGAAAGAACTCGGAGATGAGGGGATGATCCCCTACTGCGAAACCTGCAATATTCCCTTGTTTCCGATGTTTTCGACCTGTGTACTGAGCGTTGTGATGAATGAACTGCACGAAGCTGCACTCATCCAGCAAAGCTACGGCACACCAAGATTTGTGGGTGTGGCGGGCTATATGAAATGCGGTGAAACTGCCGAAGAATCGGCAAAACGTGAGATCATCGAGGAGATCGGACTTGTGCCGGAATCCATCACATTTCTCGAAAGCCACTGGTACGATGGCAAAGATATGCTCATGCTGGGCTTTCTGGCACGGGTCAAAAAGGCGGATTTTCGGCTGTCCGGCGAAGTCGCACAGGCGAAATGGTTTTCCCTTGAAGAAGCTGCACGGACGGTTCGGGAAGGGAGCATCATACAGAAGCTCATTCTCAAAGCACGGACAATGGTATAAAACAAAGGCACACGCATGGAACGTGTGCCTTTTCGTTATCGGAGCATATCCCATAGCAGACAAAGCCCGTAGATCACAGGCTGGTGTACTGCATAGATTTCCAGTGCATGTCTGCCGATGAAATTCAGCGGCGGAATGCCTTTCCAAGTGGCTTTTGGAAGATATTTCCCGATCAGCCGGAACAGGAAATATCCTGTGAGGAATAAAAACAGCCACGGAAACAGCGGAAAATAGTCCGTTGAGTAGAATGCCGGAAAATCAAATCCGAAATATGTTGTGAAGTAGTTGGCATACAGCCAGTCGGGAAGCCGGATCAGCTCTTTTCCAAAGAATCCCAGATACCCCCATGAGATACGCCGTGTGAACAGGAACAGTACAAGACTGAGGATTCCGCCCAATATCGCCGGAATTTTCTCCAGCAGGGGTTTGAGGGGGATCATCAGGAGCATGCACGAACCGATGAGCGTCAGCACGCCGAACACGACAATTTCACTCGGCATAAAAATGGCAGTTACAATGGAAACGACCGCACCCAGTCCAAATACGATCAATCCCCGTTTCAGGGGATTTTTGCTCATGCCGGCACAGAATCCGGACAGGAGGATGAACGTGCAGCAGATGCACTGCTGCCAGATATACGCACCATTCCCATGATACCACTCCCAATCCACGCCGAAAATGTAGACCAGATCCCAGATGGCATGGTAGAGCACCATGTTGATGACGGTCAGCCCTCGGATGGTGTCGAGGAGGGCTGTGCGGGGACGTTTGGTTTGTTCCATCGCTTTTCTCCTTTGGATATTAAAAAATCCGCTTCAGATGAAGCGGATTGAAAAGCCGGCACCGAACTAATTTCCCAGGTCGTGACCAACCAAGTATTTTCGTCGCGAAAGAGCTTAACTGCCGTGTTCGGAAAGGGAACGGGTGGGACCTCTTTGCAATAAGCACCGGCAAGAATGGAAACAGAAGATAA
>JAFTQJ010000100.1 GCA_017462785.1 Oscillospiraceae bacterium
GGGTGCAGTCAATGCGGATGTGGATCTGGACGGCAAGCCCTCCTCCACGGATGCTCTCAACATCCTCAAATATACAGTCAAGATCATCGACAAGCTTCCCGTATAAACAAAAATAATCCCTCCGCTGCTGCGGAGGGATTTTTGGTTTAGCCTACCAGACCGGAACGCTCAATACCTTCGGTGAAGTATTTTTGCAGGCATACATACATGATCAGAAGCGGAGTGACCGCCAGCAGGCAGCCGGCTTCCATCCAGAGGATCTGTTCACGGGCGGATACCTGTACAGTCGCACTGCCGAACAGCTCGATCAGCAGGAGCTTGTCGAGGTTCTTGAGCATGAGTGCCATGGTGGAGTTCTCGGTGAAGAAGGTGGAGCTGACATAATAGTCATTCCAGTACCATACAACGGAGAACAGGAACACGGTTAGGAACGAGGACGCTGCATTGGGGATCATGACCTTGATGAAGGTCTTGAACGGACCGCAGCCGTCGAGGTACGCTGCATCCTCCAGCTCCTTGGGAAGTCCCTTGAAGAACTGGCGGAAGATGAAGATCATCAGACCTGCACGGATGCCGTTTGCCGTCATTGCAGGCAGATACATCGTCCACGGGGAGTCGATGAGATTGAATGCAGAGCCGGCAGCATTGCCGAATGCATTCTGGATCAGCGGCTGGAGTCCGAAGAAATAACGGAATTCCATGTACTGCGGAATTGCAATGATCTGGTTCGGTACGAGGATCATCATCAGCACGATGCCGAAGAGCAGGTTCTTACCCTTGAACTTGAATCTTGCAAAGCCGTAGCCCGTGATCGCACAGGTCACGACCTGCACAAGGGAACAGCCGATGTTCAGGAACAGGGTGTTGCCGAGTGTATTCCAGAAGTCCATTGCTCTCATCGTCTGGTCAAGAATCTTCAGTGTGAAATGACGGGGGATCCACATGACTGTGGGGTCGTTCATGTCCTCCTGTGCACGGAATGCACAGCTTACCATGTAAATCAGCGGATAGAGGATGATGAAGCACAGACCGAACAGGATGATGAAGCGGAACACCGGCCACACCTTTTCGAGAGCCGCCTTACGCTTGAGGTAGGCGATCTCCTCCTTGTTCATATTCTGCATATGGATCTTCTGGATTTCCTTTTTGGAGAGACCATTGCCAATGACCTTCTCACCTGCCGCAGCAGCTAATTCTTTCTTTGCCATTGTTATCCCTCCTTAATCAACTTCATAGTAGATGAAATGGTTCATGATGACTGTGATGATGCCGACAGCTGCCAGCACGATCAGGAAGTATACCCAAGCCATTGCTGCTGCCTGACCATATTTCCAGTCGCTCTGCATGTCCAGTACTCTGCCCATAACGAGGTTGTCGGGGGCGGTAAAGGAGTCGATGACGGTGAAGATCAGGTTTGCAAGGATCATCGGGCTTACATACGGAAGCGTGATCTTCCAGAAGTATTCCCAAGCGGTCGCACCCTCCATCTGGGCTGCTTCCTTTGCAGAAACCGGAATGTTCTGGAGTGCTGCAAGGAAGATCAGGATCTGGATACCGGTGCTCCATACGATGCTGAAGATGTTGTTGGATACGGTTTCTACCATGGTCTGCATGTTGTCGCTCAGACCGTAGATGCCGATGAACTGGAACAGCTCACCCATGAGGTCGGTGGAGAACATGGTGGAGAACTGACCTGCACTGCTTGCACCGCTGTTGGAAATGTCGCCGTTGATGATGCTGTAAACGGGACCTGTCGCAATGATAACGGGCAGGAAGAATACAGCTCTTGCGAAGGTTCTGCCCTTGAACTTCTGGTTCAGGATGACTGCAATGAACAGCGAGAAGATCAGGATCAGAGGGGTCTGCCAGAGGGTTTCGCCGAGCACGCTGACGAGGTATTTCGCATAGTGCTGATCCTCTGTGAATACATACTTGTAATTGTCAATACCAACCCATGTACCGGTCATGCCGCCCGTTTCGGGTCTGACATCCATGAAGGAATACATCAGGGAATTGGCAAGCGGATAGAGGAAGAAGATCAGTGTTCCCACCATCCACAGTGCAATGAAACCGTAACCGTACAGTCCCTTGCGTTTTTCATACGGCAGATTCTTCAGGAATCCGCCTTCTTTTTTGGCTGATTTCATCTGTACGCTCACTCCCCTTTCTCAGATGCCATATCTGCCAGCCGGTACTCCGTACCGTCCACGGTGATCGTTTCCGCCTCATAGTCAACGGTCACAACTGTGCCGTTTTCATACTCAGTCACGGAAACATCGCCGTTTCTCTGGTAATCAGTGATGACCTGATCGCTGACACCGGAGAGCACCTTTGCAGCGAGCTGGTAGCTTTCTGCGGCGGTATCCTGCCAGAATGCATAATTTGAATAAAAATAGGTGTCCAGATCCGTGTCCTTGAGGTCGGAGGCTTCCGCATAGATCATGTCATATGCCGGATTGCAGCCGGTTGCCACGGAGGTCAGGAAGGCATTGGCACTGTCAGCACTGCCGTTGATCGCCGTACCGGAATACGGGATCAGACCATGCATGACGATCTGATAGAACGGAATGTCCTCATCAAACAGGTCAAAGCCGCTGGACTGAAGCGGAACATCGGAAATACGCTCCGCATAGGGGAAAGCATATGCTGCACAGGTATCTGCCAGAATGGAAACACCTGCATCATTGAGTGACTTGTAGGATTCCTGCAATGCCGCCTTGGTATCATCACGGGACATTGCCACCTTGCCGTAGTCACCATAGAGTGTGGAGGTCATATCACCGAGGGACACACCGGTCAGTCCCTTCTTGCTGTAACGGTCTGCGATCTTGCCGTAAAGATCGGTGAACGCATCCGGCGTCAGCAGGGAAAGGGTGGTCACGGAGGTATCCTGCACACCATAGGAAAGATTGTAGGTCATCTGTCTGGAATACGAACCGGAAATGCGGATCGCAGTATCCGTAAAGCTGTAATAGCCGTTGCCAGACTTGAATTCCTTGTTGTTCACGGACGGATAGAATGCGATTCCCTGCTCTGCCAGATAATCGGTCAGGTCATTGAATGCACCATTGCCGCCGAGTGTGCCGGAGGGCTTCGCCTTATTATCCACCTTGCCGGAAATACCCTCGTTTGTCCAGTTGTTGTAGACAACGACCATATCATCCACGCCGCTGTCCACCAGACCGCTGACGATCTCCTGTGCTTCATCGAAGCTGGTCATGGAGGTTTTCATTGTGACCGGAATACCGAGCACGGATTTTGCCTTCATGGTGCCGCCGTACAAATCGAGGTACATTTCGGTGGTGTTGGCTTCTGTTTTCTTCTCCACGCCGCCGTCCGTCAGGAGGTAGTCACGGTAGACCTGAGCCACATCCACATAGTCCGCATCCTTCTCTGCGATCGGGTAGTAGCGGAGCTTGATGTTCTCGGTCTTGATGCCGCCTTCCTCGAATACGGTCAGTGTGCCGCCGTGGTTGCCTGCCATGGTGTAGGTATCGGAGCCACGGAGCAGGAAGGAGAAATTGCAGATATTGTAGCTGCTCAGGGACTGACCGCTGACGCTGGTATTGAGCGTTGCATTGCCGTCGCCCTCGTCAATGATGACTGCCATTGCATTGCCGTCCTTGACGATGCCGTAAACCGGCATGAGGAGCTTTTCGGTAACTGCGGGCTTGGTGGTGAGTACGGTGGTGATGTCCCTGCCGTACAGCTTCTGGGCATAGCTCTTTGCCTTTTCCTTGCCGTTATTGAAATTCACGATCGCACCGCAGCCATCCGGCAGGACGAAATAGCCATCCTCCTCGGAGATGCCTGCACCGAAGCTGCCGAGCAGTGTGAGCTGGGTGGCAACCTTGCCGGCTTCGAGCTGTGTTTCCTTGATCTTGGTGCAGTCCACAGCGGCTTCCATATAGCCGTCACAGAGCTTGTAGGTCACGGGAACGGTTACGCCGGATTTGTCATAGGCGTAGGAAATTTCCACACCGTCGGTGATCTCCTTCACCTTCAGCTCCGCCGCATCACGGGAACGCTGGTTGGTGGTGGCAAAGGAAATGCTGTCACCGTACTGCAATACCAGGGAGGACTGCAGTTCGGATGCAAGGATCGGGGTCGCACGGATGTCACGGTTTGCATTCAGGGGGGTTGACCACCAGATATAGCCGTTTTCCTTGTTTTCAAGTGCAATCACGCCGGTGTATTCATCCACATGCATGATCATGGTGTCATTTTCAGCCGCCTGCTTCACGCATGCCCACGCCTGATCCTTTTCAGGGCTGAGGAACGCCTGCCAGAGCTTGTCGCTGCTGCGGTAGATGCAGTGCTCGGAGGTTTCCTCCGCCAGCGTCATGGTCACATAGACCTCTTCATAGTCCTTGGCATACAGCTCCAGTGTTTCCTTGTCCTTGGTCAGGAACAGGTACTCGCTGTCGAGCGTGGATACACGGTAGCGGATCTTCTCGACCTTTGTCAGCTCTTCATTGAGGAACACGAGATATTTGCCGGCACCGCTGAGGTAAATGGCATCCTCGATCTCTTCGCATACTGCAATGACCTTGCCGGATGCGGTGTCGATCAGAGCGATCTCTGCATCCTTGAGCTGGTCGATGATCTCATCGGCTGCGTCCTCCGCTTCGTCCTCATCGGCGTACTCGGAGCCGACCTTTGCAAGGAATTCCTCCTCGATCTCGTCCTTGTACTCCTTACTGCGGATGTACACCTCATAGCCGTCCGCTTCACCAACGGACTTCATGTACTGCTGCACGGTTTCGGGAGTGATCTCCACCTCTTCGGTTTCCTCCTCCACCTTGATCGTGGCAGCGGTTCCTTCTCCGCCGGTGCTCTCACCCTCCGCAGCTGCGGATTCAGCGGATGTTTCTTCTTCGTTTTCAGAATATACGATCATAGAATTGACGGGCAATGCAAGCACTGCAGCAAGCATACACGCCAGAACACGTTTCATTTTTAACAACTGCATACCTTCATCGCCTCCTTATACCTTCAGCCGATATGCGATCTCTGTGTAGATGGAATAGACAAATACATACACCTGCTGAATGAGCGAAAGCAGCAGAACGAGCAGGAACAGAATGATCAGCATTGCGGCAATTGTCAGAACGATCGCTCCGAGTGTTTTCAGGAACGAATACTGATGCACGGACTTGATCGCAGAGAACACCAGAACGATGCTCCAGCCAATACCAATGTATCTGACGGCTTCGATGAAGATATATTCATCACGGATCAGGAAATGGGACATGAACACATCCAGATAGATGCTTGCCACATAGGGGATGAGTGCATAAGCACTATAAACGAAGATATTCTTCATTGTACCCTCACCATCGAGAAGGGTGCAGACTGCCCAGTTGCCGATGACCCATGTCAGGAAGAGCACAATGGTCTGGACAATGTAGGGGATAATGTTGAACATCTTATCTGCCTCTGCATAGAACTGGAAGCCATACAGACGGTTGTAGAAAATAGAGGCTACAAACCAGAGCAGAATGATGACAATGGCGTAGGGGATGGAACCAGCCTTCTTCCAACGCATATCCTCAAAGCCTTCAAAGGGGTGCGTGACCGCATGCTTGACCCATTGACGGTTATTCAAATCCATCATACCGCTTACGCCTCCTTTCCTGCGGACTTCTTCCGCTTCTTCAGATAGAAATACAGAACTGTGCCGGCTGCTGCGAGCACCACGACGATCACGACGATCTCCGTCAGGTGTGCACTCAGGAATTCTGTACGCCAGCCCTCAAAGGCACGGTTGTAGCGGTACGGGGAATCTGCAAGCTTTGCGTACTTCATAGAGCCTTCATAATCGCCCTCCACGAGCAGAGCTGCGGAAATGCCGAGGAATGCACGGCGGTAGTTGCCGTCATACTGGAGCACCTCATACCACGGGTCAAGAGCTTCCTCATAGTAGCCTGCATTATAGAGGTTGGTTGCCTCGTGCACGATGCTGCCGAAATCGGTTTCCTCGAATACCGTCACATAGTTCTTACGGGTGTCCACAACATAGACTTCACTGCCGATGGACTCGATCGCTGCAACCTCGGTGAAGCCGCCGAGCTGGTCGGAGGAGCTGCCGAAGATGAACAGCAGATTGCCTTCCTTGTCGTACTGGAACACTCTGCCGGAGGTCAGGTCGAGACAGTTGATATTGCCGTCGTCTGCGATCTCAATGTCGCAGATCATGGACTGGTAGTTCTTGCTGGTGTTGACATCATAGATGGACTCAAAATCGCCCCATGCTGTTTCCAGACCGGAGAAAAGGTTCTTTCCGGCAGGGTTGAGCTTCTTGATGGTGTCGGTTTTCTGGGATGTGGACTGTGTGCAGGTGTAGATGAAGCCCTCATCATCCAGATCAAAGCTGGTGATACCCGTCGGCACGGAACGGGAGGTCTTGGAACGCATCTCGTCCGTGGAGATCATCTTCCAGAAATAGTTGGCAATGACCTCGGAGGTCTGCTCAACGGTATTGGCACCGTAGTAGCCCTGAAATTCGCCTTCACTGTTGAACATCGCTGCACCGGTGGTGATATTGCCGAGCACGATGTAGACATTGCCTGCCTTGTCCGCCAGCACACGCTGGGGCAGGAAGGTCAGCTCCTGTGAGAACAGTTCGGAATCGGGCTTGGTGATCTCCAGTGTCACATTGCCGTCATAGTCGCAGACAAGCACACGGGAATTGTTGTAGTCAGCGATGTACACCAGTTCGCTTTCCGGTGAAACATACACGCCCTCGGGATCCTTGAGCGTGGTCACGCTGCCGTCCTCATAGTAGAATTCGTCCATCACCATTACGACCTCTGTCAGGTCACTGTTGGTGACAACGATCCGGTTGTTGCCGGTATCCACAATGAAGAACTGATCGTGGGCATCACGGAAAATATCGCTGGGACCGGAAAAATTACCGATACCAAGATCCAGACCGGACACGGAACGGCTTGCAAGATAGCCTGCCTGTGAGGGGATCGCCTCGTTCCAGCGGTCGTAGTTGTAAACGTCATAATGCTCCTCCGCAGAAACCATCAGATTCATGCTGAACACTGCGGTCATCATTCCGGCAAGGGCGGCAGTCAGGAGCTTTTTCAGATTTCTCTTCATATGTACTCCCCTTTCTTAGTCCTTGATGCCGGAGTGTGCCATTGTTTCAATGACATTCTTCTGGGCGATCATAAAGATGACGATGGGCGGAATCAGCATGAACACGGCTGCTGCCATTGCAACGCCGGCTCTTGCAAGACCGGAGCTTGCTGCCTGCTGTACAACAGTGGGCAGGGTCTTGAGGGATTCCTTGTAAACGAGTGTACCGCCCTGAATATTCCATGCAGCCTGGAATGCAAAGATGATCATGGTCATCAGTGCCGGCTTCTGGTTGGGCATCACGATCTTCCAGCAGATGGTGAACATATTCGCACCGTCCACCTTTGCCGCTTCGATCATGGCATCCGGAATGGTGGTCATGGACTGACGCATCAGGTACAGACACATGGGGGATGCTACAGAGGGCAGGATGAGTGCCCAGTAGGTGTTGATCATGCCGAGCTGTGCCATGACGATATACTGCATGATGTAGATAACGTTGGACTGGTACAGCAGGGATACGACGATCACGCCGTTGAGGAATTTGTTGCCGGGGAATTTGCACTTTGCCAGCACAAAGGCTGCCATGGATGCAAAAACGCACTGTGCAACGGTAACGCAGACGGTTACAAATACGCTGTTGAATACATAACGGGAGAACGGAACCCACATATCGGAGAGGGTTGCGAACATATCCTTGAAGTTATCCAGCGTAGGGTCGATGACATAGAGCTTCGGCGGGAATACGAACAGCTCATGCACGGGCTTGATGGACATGACGCATGCCAGATAGATCGGCAGTGCCATGAAGGTGCCCAGCAGGAGCAGGAATACGAAGATCGCAACGGTACCGCCGATCTTTCTGCCTGCCTGCTTATTGGAGGCTTTCAGTTTCTTTGTATCTGTCATGTTGTGCCTCCTTAGTCCATGTACTTGCTCAGGATCTTGCTGATGAGCTTGTTGACAAGGAACATCGCAATGAAGAGCACCATACAGATTGCGGATGCATATCCCATCTCATAACGCACCCAGCCGTAGTCATAGGCATGGGTCATGATGGTATGTGCCTTATAGTCCGTACTCGGGAAGCCGACCAGACTCTGTGCAACAGTGCCGGCGGTGAAGGAGCTGACGATCTGCATGACAGCGGCGAACATCAGCTGCGGTCCCATGGACGGGATGGTGATGTAGATCAGCTCCTGCCAGCGGTTCTTGATGCCTTCGATGGCACCAGCCTCATACTGGGAACGGTCGATATTCTGGAAGCCTGCACGCAGGGACAGGAAGCCCGCACCGAGGGACAGCCAGAGCTGTACCACGATGGTCACGCCCAGAACATACTCGCCGTCCGTCAGCCACTGGATCGGGGAATTGATGATGCCCAGATTCAGCAGAACGGAGTTGAGATAGCCGTAGGAGTCACCGCTGAAGATCAGCTGCCATACCGTGTAGACATTCGCCATGGACGGTGCATAGAAGATCAGGGTGAAGATGGTTTTGAGCTTGGGATGCAGCTCATTGATGAGCCATGCCAGCAGGAAGCAGAGCACATAGCTCAAGGGTCCTGTGAAGATGGCAAATACGAGTGTGACTCTGATGGACTGTACGAAAATACTGTCGTTCAGGAACAGAGTGGTGTAGTTGGACAGACCCACGAATTTCGGGAGCTGTACCATATCGAAATCAGTGAAGCCCATGGGCAGGGACATCACAACGGGCACGGTGGTGAAAATGAAGAAGATCACCATGAACGGAAGCATCATGAGATAGCATTCCTTATTCTGTTTCATTTGCAGCCAGATCAAACGTCTGTTTTCCGCTTTGCTGCGTTTGCCGATTGCAGCATTATCCAAATGAAACCCCTCCTTACTTTAATTATTTTGACTCCTCCTGCTATTCGGTTTCCAATCCGAGATTCTCACGCTTTCTGGTAATTTCAGTGTTGATGTCACGGTTGTACCAGAGCAGCGTGTCACGGGGATTCTCGTTATTGTTGACCGTTTCACGGAATGCGTTCATTACATTACGGGTCACTGCATAGGAAGCCGGAATGATCGGGATCTCCTTCAGCTCGCTCTGTGCTTCCAGCAGAGTTGCCTGTTCATCCTTTGACCAAGAGAGCTGCTGCAGTGCTTCGGTATTTGCGGTGGTATAGCGGCCGAGCTGACCGAGCAGACCTTCGATCTGTCCGCCGTAGGCTGCCTGCACCTCAGTGGAGGTGAACCACTTGATGAATTCCCATGCACCTTCCTTGTCCTTGCACTTGTCAAAAATGACTGCACCGGAGGAGGTGGAGTTGACTGCATGGGAGATGCTGCCGTCATCCTGCACGGTTCCCGGAATCTGTGTGAAGTCCCAAAGGCCCTTGATCTCGGGGGATGCTACGGTCAGCTGATTGAAGAACGAATAATCGGAAATGACGATGGGATATTCACCGGTACGGAAACGGCTGAAACCGTCATAGGTCTGCTCAAAGCCGTACTTGGTGTAGAGATCCGTCCACTGTTCAAATGCCTGCACAGCCTCGATGCTGTCAAAATTCGTCTTTGTCAGATCCTCATTATAGTAGTTCATGTTCTTTTGCAGCATAAGCGTTGCAAAGGTATGTCCGGACTCCGTTGCTGCGGAAATGGTGGCATTCGTACCGGATACGACCGGCAGCACCAGACCGACATACATGTAGTTTCTCTGGAGTGCGGGGAGCATGTCGATGATGTCATCCCATGTTTCCGGAGGCCCTGTGAAGCCCATCTCGGAGAGGATGTCCTTGCGGTAGAACATCATTGCCCAGCTCTGTGTCAGCGGAATGCCGTACACGCCGTCCTCATACTGGTAAGGAACGGTGGCATACTCCTGAAAACGTGCTGCCACTTCATCATAGTCCTCGAATTCCTCCTTGACATCCACCAGCAGGTTTCTTGCTGCAAGATTGACGGGGAATTCACCGCCGAGGAAGAGTGCCACATCGGGACCTTTTCCGGCGAGGGTCGCTTCTACGACACCGCCGACTACGAGGTTGACTGCGATATTGGCATCATGATTCGGGGCAAACTCGGAATCCACGAGGGACTTGACCACCATTGCCTGATCTCTGCCGAGGCTGACCCATACATTGATGGCATCATCGCCGGCATCGTCGGAGAGGTTGGTATAGTCCTCAAAGAAGGAGCTGTAGAATCTCTGCCAGCCGAAGCCCAGAGATTTGAACATGTTCTCCTTGACGGAGCTGAACTCCTGATCTGCGGATGCAATTTCGAGGTAGTCCACCTCCAGCGGCTGACCACGGTAGTCGAACATCCATGCAGAGAGTGCGGTGATATTGTCCTTGATCTGGGACTGGTAATCCGGAATTTTCAGCGGCTCGTCGATGCAGTTGTCCAGCACCAGATACATACGCTCAAGTGCCGCCGCCTCGGAGCCTTCGGAACCTGCAAGCGTTTCAATACTCTTCTTGATCTGCTTGAGATCCTCGGACAGGCGGGCAAATTCATCCAGCAGCTCCGGAATCTTCTCATGTACATAATAATCGGTATACTTGTCGGGGGAGGGTCCTGTGATCATCAGGATCTTACGGTAATAAGTATTGATGTCCAGCACGGCGGCATCCAGTACACGCATGGATTCGCCGATCTCACCGGGCATGACTTCAAGGGTGATGGTGTGATCCTGACCGCCTTCAAGGTAGACATAGATCTCGTCACCGTTTCCGTTCTCCGGTTCGATCACCTGCCACTCGGTATCGTAGTAGCATTTGATCTGGTTCAGCTCTTCGCAGAGCACTTCACCGTCCACATACATTCTGCGGTTGGAGTAGAAACCACGCATGGAGGACTGACGAGCCTTGATGCCGATCTTATACCAGCCGTCGGAGGTCAGTTCTTCTGCCGGAATCTCCCAGGTGATGGTCTGCATTGCCTTTGTCCAGTTGCCGGCACCGATGGTATTGTACACGGTCTTTGCCGGATTGGACGGGGACGCAAGGTAGCTGGAGTTATCCGCTGTGGGGTAGAGCGTGGATGCACTCTTATAGGCTGCATCCTCACCCTCAATGCGGATGAGCGTGGAAGGGGTTCCCTCCACAGTGACGCTGCTGTCTACGCTGCTCTTGTAGGCATCATAGGACTGCAGGGCTTCGGGGTTGTAGAATTTCAGATATTCCAGTGCAAAATAGCCCTTGGTAATATCCAGTGTGATCTCATGCTCACCCTTTTCAAGGTAGAAAATGAGGGGGTCGTTGAACAGACCATCCACATCCATCAGCGATGTGGTCTGCCACATGCCGATCTGTTTCTGTGCCGGACGCACCTGATTCCCCTTGGAATCCAGCTCGATCTCACCGTCGTTGACATACACCTTATTCAGCGTTGCACGGGACGCTGTGTCGTAGGGTACTTTTCCGTCAATGAGAATACTGAACTCGATATTTGCCATGTTGGAGGGAATCGGCAGGTAGGAAAGCTCCATACAATAGATTCCGGTTTCCGGTACGCTGATCCGGTAACCGACGGTGCCGTCAGAGGCGTTCCAGATGAGCACATCATCCTTGTTTTCCTGAGAATATTCTGCTCCGCAGCTTCCCATGGAAACGTCCTCCTCCGGATCGTAATCCATCGTTGTGCAGGAGGTTCCCCGCACCATGATCTCCTGATCGGGACGGTGCTCGCCTGCATAGGCATCGTAGTAGTCGCTGTAGGTCGCCTGCTCCACATAGAGAGCTTCTGTTCCCGTTCCGGTCACAGCATCCGCAGCATCGACCGCCGTCAGGGTCAATGCCGCAGCTTCCTCGCTGTCGGGCACTTCGGTGTCAGCCAAAGCTGTCATCGGAAATGCCTGTGAAGCAAGAAATGCCGCTAACAGCACGCTGACTAGCCGTACGGACATTTGTTTGCTTTTCAATTGATCTCCGCCTTTCTCAACTGCTGCACGGTACAGCAGAGGTAATTTTTGTGCATATGCACAAACATGACTGCCGTCCGGCAGTCCTTGTATGCTCATTCTGTCACGCAACGTTCACAGCATAATCATACAATTATATTATAGCAGGAAACAGCCCTTTCTGTCAAGCTTTTTTCAAATAGAATACACAAAAATTCTACATACAGTTTTGATACTATGTACACATCCGATAAAATACTGCATGTTTGTAATGAAATTAAATGATTTGACCAAATCATTTTCAGCCTGAAAAGACGCTTTTTCGGTACTTTTCGAGTTCAGAATTCGGACATATTTGAATTTTCTCACAAAGAACAATATTTTTTTCAGAAAAGACTTGATTTTTTCTGAAAATATGTTAGAATAGTAGTAGCAGAATACGCTTGTATTCTCGAATACATATCCGGAGGTGTAAGAAGTTATGGCATATACAATTACTGATGCTTGCATCAGCTGTGGTGCATGTGAGGCTGAGTGCCCGGTAAGTGCAATTTCCGCTGGTGATGACAAGTATGTAATCGACGCAGACGCATGTCTGGACTGCGGTGCATGTGCAGGTGTTTGTCCTGTAGAGGCTCCCCAGGCTGAATAAGTTCTGTGAACCCGATACACAAACAAAACCGCTGCATTCTTCGGAATGCAGCGGTTTTATCATTATTCGAGATTGTTCTGCTTCTTCATCGCAGTGAGAGTATTCTTCATCAGCATTGCAATGGTCATCGGGCCTGCACCGCCGGGAACGGGGGTGATCCAGGATGCCTTCGGTTCTACTGCTGCAAAATCCACATCGCCGCAGAGCTTGCCGTTGTCCAGACGGTTGATGCCAACGTCAATGACAACAGCACCTTCCTTGACCATGTCCGCAGTCACGAAGTTTGCCTTGCCGACTGCTGCCACCAGAATGTCCGCTTCTCTTGTCACAGAGGGCAGATCCTTGGTTCTGCTGTGGCAGATGGTCACGGTGCCGCTTCTGTGCAGCAGGAGCATTGCCATGGGCTTGCCCACGATATTGCTTCTGCCGATGACCACACACTTCTTGCCGCTGATCTCCACGCCCGTGGAGTCGATCAGCTCCATTACGCCTGCCGGTGTGCAGGGCAGGAATGCATAATCACCGATCATGATTCTGCCGACATTCTCCGGATGGAATGCATCCACATCCTTTTCCGGCGAAATTGCGTTGATGATCGCTGTGTCGTCGATTTGCTTCGGTACGGGGAGCTGTACCAGAATACCATTGACCTTGGGGTCATTGTTCAGCGTTTCTACCAGTTCGAGCAGCTCTTCCTGTGTGGTTTCCTCCGGCAGTGCATACTCAAAGGACTGGAAGCCCACTGCTTCACATGCCTTCTTCTTGTTGTTCACATATACACGGGATGCCGGATCATTGCCCACGATCACCACTGCAAGTCCTGCCTTGATGCCGTGCTTTTCGTAAATTGCCGCTGCCTCCTCACGCACCTGCTCCTTGACCTGTGCGGAAACCAGCTTGCCGTCAATCAGTTTTGCCATTGTTTTCGTCCTCCTGTTTGTCAGTTGTGATAATATCCTCATCCGGAAGGATCTTCCTCTCCAGACGCTTTTCCAGTTTTGCTTCTTTCTTTTCCAATTGGGCTGCCTTCTTCTCCATATACTTCAGGTAGGCTTCCTCCGCCCTTGCAGCTGCCTGTTCGAGCAGTTCTCTGGATTCCTTGGAATTGCAGTAGAGTACATAATCCCTGCCCATCCGCTTGACCTTTGAGCCGCACACGATCAGCATCACAACAGCGAACACCACACACAGAGCTGCAAGCACCTGCGATACACGCAGCGTTCCGATCATCAGGCTGTCCGTCCGCAGACCCTCGATCAGGAATCTGCCCAGTCCATACCAGCCAATGTACATCAGAAAGATCTGTCCGTCAAATTTACGCCATTTTCTGGAAACGATCGCCAGCAGGACAAATCCGAGCAGGCACCATGCAGATTCATACAAAAAGCACGGATGCACAGCATAATTCGGATTCAGGGAGGGATCCCCCGCTGCGGTGTAGTGGTATTCGATCCACCTCTGGATGCGTCCGCCTGTCATGCAGAACAGGCTGTCGGTATTGGAGCCGAATGCTTCCTGATTGGTGAAATTGCCCCATCTGCCGATGCCCTGTCCGAGCAGGAAGCCCACCCCGACCACATCGAGCAGCGGCAGCAGCCGTGCCTTGCGGATTTTCGCAACGATGCCGCCGACAAGCAGTGCACCGATGACACCGCCGTAGATCGCAAGACCGCCGCCCCTTGTGTTGAAAATGGAGGGGATGTTGTCAGCGAATTCCTCCCAGTTGAAAATGACATAGTAGGCTCTTGCACCCACAAGACCGCCGATGATGCCGCCGATGACGGCATCAATGGCTCTGTCGGGATCAATGCCGACACGCACCATATTCCGGAAGCCATAGATCAGAGCCAGCAGCATACCGAAGGTGATGAGCAGTCCGTACCACTGGATATTGATGCCGAACAGCGTAAAAGCGGTGGGGTCGATGGTTACGTCAATTCCGAGATGCGGAAAAATGATCTCATTCAGATCGGGATTGCCGCATCCCATTTCCTCGATTGTTGACATAGGCACCCTCCTTTTAGCTGCGGATCACAGAGAGGGATGCATTGTCCGTGTTGATCTCATCACGCAGGAACTGCAAAGCTTCCTCATAGGTGATGGATGCGAGGATCTCCGCTGCGGAGAACGGGGGGATGCCTGTGATGAATGCACCGACCATTCTGGTGGCATTGACTTCCACATTTTCACAGCCACGGATCATGCTGCCGTATCCGACACGGCGGATCAGCTCAAAGCCCTCACGGTCGAAGCCGTTCTTCTTGGCATCCTCGATGACCTCGAAGATACGGTCACGCACAGCCTCGGGATCTCTGGACTCACCGCCGCAGGTCACTGCAAAATAGCCCTCACCCGTGAAAGGTGCATCTACGGAGAATTCGGAGTTGATCAGTCCCTTTTCCGTCATTTCCTGATAGAATGCGGAGCTGGGATCGAAGAGCGTCTGCATGGTCATGGAGGCGAGGTACTCGGCTCTGACCTGTTCCAGACCGCTTCTCGGCTTTAACTTGAAACCGAGGTTGAAGATGGGTGCACCGGTCGGGAGGGTGTCATAGACCAGCTTCTCCCTGACCTCATACGGCTCATCGGGGAATACCTGCTCCAGCCCCTGATCCTCACAGGGTTTGAGGAGTCTGTCACAGATCTCCAGTACCTCCTGTGCATTGACATTGCCTGCAACGGACAATACCATATTGTGGAGGTTATAGAAGGTATAATAGCAGCGGTAAAGGAGGTCAGCGTCGATCTGTGCGATGCTTTCCTTGGTGCCGGCAATATCGATCCTCACCGGATGCTCATGGTACATGGCACGGAGGAGATTGAAGAATACCTTCCACGAGGGTTCATCATCATACATCTGGATCTCCTGTCCGATGATGCCCTGTTCCTTGTCCACATTTTCCTTGGTAAAGTACGGAGCCTGTACAAAGGAGAGGAGGATCTCCAGCGACTGTGCGAAATTGTCCGAACAGCTGAACAGGTAGCAGGTACGGTCAAAGGAAGTATAGGCATTGGCATCCGCACCGGTCTTGGCATACTGTGCAAATGCGTCACAGTCCTCATTTTCAAAGAGCTTATGCTCCAGAAAATGGGCGATGCCGTTGGGTACTTCCGCATAATCCGCCTCACCGTTCAGGCGGAAGCGTGTGTTGATGGAGCCGTAGCGTGTACCGAACAGTGCATGGCATGTCTGGTAGCCGGGCATTTCCATGATATAAATCTCCAGACCGCTTTCGTGTCTGACATGCAGGCAGCTCTCGCCGGTCACTTCAGATCTGATGGTTTCAATTGTTCTGTTCATTCGCACCCTCCTGCTGCATCAGGTAAATGGTATCCAGACGCAGTGCATTGGCTGCGTCGATCACATCCTGTCTGGTCAGTTTCTGATAGGCTTCGTTCATCTCCGGAATGCCGTCATGATCCTCATCGCAGTATCTGTGATGGCTCCAGAGGATGCAGGACATCGGGGTATCCCCTGCACCATGCAGTCCGTTGAGCAGGCTGCGTCTTGCGTCCTCAAGCATATCATCGGTGAAGTCGCCGTTCTTGATGGACTCAAGCTGTTCGAGGATGGCATCCGTGGTCTTTTCGGCATTCTCCAGCTCCACGCCGCTGCTGATGAGCAGGGATTTCTTGACACCTGCCATACGGCTGGAACAGTAATAGCACAGGCTCAGCTTCTCACGCACATTCATGAACAGCATGGAGAACGGGGAGGAGCCGAACATGACATTCATCAGGTTCATGGCGTATTTCTTCGGTGCATCGCCCTTGAGTACCACAACGAGCTTGGACTGGTTCACGGGCATCGGCTCCGTGATCCGCTGCACCTCCTCATGACAGGGGCTGGGGCTGCGGAAGGTCAGCGGCACGGGGCGGCGGGGCGTGCCTGCAAATGCAGTTTTGAGCCGTTCACCGATCTCAGGTGCATGCTCAGGACCCACATGGTAGATGCGGATGACTGCTTCTTCAAGCATTTTCCGGTACACCGCATACACGGAAGCAGGTGTGAGCAGCTCAACATCCTCCTTGGTGCCGTCCGTCGGATAAGCATAAGGCTCACCCTCAAAGGCAGCTGCCGCCGCACGGGTCACGGCATAGGAACGCTTGTCATTGATCTCCGCTTCGATGGCATCGAGCAGATCCTGCTTTTCAATGCGGAAATCCTGTTCGGAGAAAGCTCCGTTTTCCGCATGGGGTGCAAAAATACAGCCGAGCAGGAGATCAGCCGCTTCTGCAAGCAGATCCTCCTGATTCAGTGCATAGCGGTTGGCAATGGTGCACACGGAGAAGGTGATCTGCATCATATCGCCGTATTTTCCGCTGCCTCCTTTGAGGGATGCACCGTACATGCCGCTGAGTTTGCGGCTCATGGCGTTGATGGTGGGATACGCTTTGCTTGTGGATGTGAGCAGTGCCTGGAGCAGTGCATAGGAGGAATTATACTCCTTGCCCGCCGGCATCATAAAGATCATTTCAATGGTATTGGTCTTGAATTTCGGCTCTGCAATGGTGATATAATCAATGCCTTCGCCGATCCTCATTTCTTTTTCATTCACAGACATTCACTCCTTTCACAGATTACCTGACAGGAACAACGCAGAAGCAATTCTGTTCCTGCGGACCCTCAGAAGGTGTTACATTTTATTATACCATGAAACTGTAAATAATGCAAGCTTTTTTCAGGCTCTTGACATCCGGCGGCGATTGTGCTATACTATATCTGTAATTGAATACCAAGGGGAGCTGTTACAGGCTGAGAGGAAACGTAGTTTCGACCCATCACCTGATGCGGATAATGCCGCCGTAGGGAAATGCAGAAAGTTTCAGCCATCGCAATTTTGCGGTGGTTTTGATTTTTCCGTGCCTGAGCCTCCTCAATACAGGAGGTTATTTTTATGCAGATACAAAAAACGCTCAGACTTGCAGAAACCGGCATCATGCTTGCGATTGCGACGATCCTGTCCGTCATCAAGCCGTTCCAGCTTCCGTTCGGAGGGGACATCACCATATTCAGCATGCTGCCCATCGTCCTGCTCTCCTACCGACATGGTGTGGGATGGGGCTTGTTTTCGGGATTTCTCTACAGCATTTTGCAGATCGCCACGGGTTTTGGCACGGTCAAGGGATTTTTCGTTCCGGAGGACTATGCACTTGCTGCCGGCATCTGCATCGTCCTGATGGACTATGTGCTCGCCTACACGGTGCTGGGCTTCGGCGGTGCATTCCGGCGGATGAAGCCGGCACCGGCACTGCTGCTGGGAACGGTGCTTGCCCTCCTCCTGCGGTATCTGGTACATATCGTGTCAGGGACGATTTTCTTCGGAGCATGGGCGGAATGGTTCTTCACGCAGGAGGGCTTTTACAGCATCGGCGAAACGATCGTGGAGCATTTTTCCGGCGTGGGGCTTGCGGTGATCTATTCGGTGTTCTACAATGGTCTGTACATGCTGCCGGAGCTTCTGCTGACCTGCCTTGCGGCGTTGGCGGTGAGCAGGATTCCGTATATTGTGAAGAAGAGCTGATTCAGAAAAGCAGGTGGAATGCCTGCTTTTTCCTTTTCCGTCCTACTTGACATCATTCACAATTTGTAGTAAAATAGTATTAACCCCCGAACAAGGGAAAAATTCATCGAAAAAGGCGGTCAGTTACCATGAATATTGCTCAGATGCAGCAGGAGATCCTGCGGCTCAAAAAAGAAAAAGGCATCTGCATTTTTGCCCATTGCTATGAAGCCCGTGAGATCTGCGAAATTGCGGATTATGTGGGCGATTCCTACCAGCTCAGTGTCTGGGCTGCCCAGACGGACGCTCGGACCGTGCTGATGTGCGGTGTCCGCTTTATGGCGGAAACCATGAAGATCCTCTCTCCGGAAAAGCGTGTGCTCCTCTCCTGCCCCACTGCCGGATGTCCCATGGCAGAGCAGATGGATAAAGAGATGATCCGCAGGGTGAGAGAAGAATATCCGGATCATACCGTCGTTGCCTATGTCAACACCACCGCTGCACTCAAGACCATCTGCGATGTTTGTGTGACCTCTGCCTCCGCTGTGAAAATTTGCAGCCAGATCGAAAATGACAAGATCCTGTTCATCCCCGACTGCAACCTCGGTGCTTTCGTGGCGGAAGCTCTCCCCGAGAAAAAAGTGAAGCTCCTCAACGGCGGCTGTCCGGTGCATGCGGCTGTCACCATGGAGGAAGTGCAGGCGGCAAAGGCTCGCCATCCTGAGGCAAAGCTGCTGGTACATCCTGAGTGCAGACCGGAGATCTCCGCAGCGGCGGATTATGCCGGTTCGACCACGGGCATTATGAAATATGCAAAGGAATCCGATGCGAAGGAATTCATCATCGGCACAGAAATCAGCATTGCGGAGCATCTTCAGTACGACTGTCCCGACAAGAAATTCTATCCGCTTTCTCCGAACCTCATCTGCCGTGATATGAAGGCGACCACACTTGCGGATGTTTACAATATCCTGAAAACCGGCGAGGGCGAGGAGATCGAGCTGGATGCACAGACCATCACCGATGCAAGACGCTGCATTGATGCGATGATCGCAATGGGAGGTTAAGATGGCAAAATCGGCATTGATCGCCATGAGCGGCGGCGTGGACAGCTCAACGGCGGCACTCCTGATGCAGCAGCAGGGGTATTCCTGTGTGGGGGCAACCATGAAGCTGTTCCGCACGGGGGATATTGTCTGTGAACGCACATGCGGTGCCCCCGATGATGCTGCCGATGCGGCGGCTGTGGCGGCAAGGCTCGGCATGGAGCATCATGTGTTTGATTTTTCGGAGCAGTTCCGTGAGCATGTCATGACGCAGTTTGTGCAGACCTACGAAAACGCCGGAACTCCCAATCCCTGCATTGAGTGCAACCGCTTTCTGAAATTCGGGTGCATGATCGAAAAGATGCATGAGCTGGGGCTGGAGCATGTTGTGACCGGACATTATGCACGGGTGGAGTATGACGAAAAATACGGCTGTTTTGCGTTAAAAAAGGCGGTGGATGCCGCAAAGGACCAGACGTATTTTCTCTACACGCTCACACCGGAACAGCTGCAATACGTCCGCTTTCCGCTGGGAGCACTGGAGAAAGCCGAGGTTCGCCGCATTGCGGAGAAAAACGGCTTTGTCACGGCGAAGAAAAAGGAAAGTCAGGACATCTGTTTTGTACCGGACGGGGATTATGCCGGATTCATTGAGCGTTTTTCCGGAAAGAGCTTTCCGGAGGGCGATTTCACGGATATGCAGGGCAACGTGCTCGGTACGCACAAGGGACTGATCCACTACACCATCGGTCAGCGGAAAGGGCTGGGCGTAGCAGTCGGACATCCGGTCTATGTGTGCCGGATCAATGCGGAAAACAATACCGTCACACTCGGAGAAAACGAGGATCTCTACACGGACAGCGTGACTGCACGGAGGGTGAACCTCATCACCGATCTGCGTGAGCCGGTGCGTGTGCTTGCCAAGATCCGCTACCGGCACAAGGAACAGCCGGCAGCGGCATGGCAGGATGCGGACGGGCTGCTGCATGTACAGTTTGATGAACCGCAGAGAGCCGTCACAAAGGGGCAGGCAGTCGTCCTGTACGATGGGGATACCGTCATCGGCGGCGGCGAAATTCTATAAATAAAGGAGGAAGTCCTTTGGCGGGTTGAGGGTACGCAGTACCCTCGCAATATAGCCCCTCCCCCTCGGGGGGAGGGGGAGGGGTGGGGGCAGCTTTGGGGTGCTAATCCCAGAAAAAAGACTTTTTTGACAAGCTGAAACGAGCTTCTGCATGCGTGATGCAGAAGCTCGTCATTTTTATAAGCCGATTAAAGCAGTTCCGAATCCAAGAAAACCAAACAGAAACAGGATTGCTGAGAGGATCAGACCTGCAATACAAATTCCCTTGGCTTTTTTCAGCTCTTCCTTCTGATGTCCGGATAACTGAGCAGGATCATTCTCCAGCTTGCTTGCTTTGGAAAGACCAATGATCGCCAGTGCCAGACTGACCATGTTGCAGCCGCATCCGATCACACCGAACACAATGCTCACAATGCCCAATGTCCTGATGGTATTGATCGCAGATGTAACGCTGTCCCCCGTCTGTGTGCCGTTACTGCTGAAGTTTGCCGGCTGCGGTACATTGGTGTCATTCACCCGCTGTCTGGGAACGGGAGCAGACGGAGTATGCATCGGCTTCTCCGATTCCACATAATTCGTGCCGTTCCAGCTGTAATGACCGGAAAATGCTGCCGGATCATCCTCGGAGGGTACGGGCTTCGGAATGGCATTCGCAGGCTTTGCCGCATCCACGGAAGGCATGGGGGTATCATCGGAAGAGAAATCAAAATCCTTCGGCTTCTGCGGAAGCACCGGCTGCGGCGTAACGGTCGGCTGGGGAATCACAGCCGGCTGGGGTGCAGCCGCAGGTCGGGGTGAAGCTGCGGATCTCGGAGGGGGTGTCACCACGGGCGGCGGCGTAACGACTGCCGGCTTGGGCATATCCACCTCGTCAATGCTCGGTACATCAAAATCGCTGTCAATCTCCGGAATGTCAAAATCCTGATAGCTGTCAGGCGATGCGGCAGGATCGGGAATGCTGTCCAGACCGCCGAGCGTCGTGGAGGAACCATTCAGAAAATCACTGTCATAGGTTGACGGTGATGCCGCCGGATCGGGAAGCGAGGAACTGTCCCCGAATCCAAAACCATCGGAGGATGTGCCAAAAAGATCCTTGTCGTCCATATTTTTACTCCTTACTCAATCGGCAGCATTGCCGGTACAAAATTACGAATCAGATTCCAGATGAACTGGATCGCCAGTACGGTCATCCAGAATGCGAGCTTTCTTGGGAGAATTTTGATTGGCTTTCCTAGTGCTGCGGCACATTTTTCAATGTACACCAAAAAGAGCACCACAAGCAGCAGAGGGGCAGCAGGATTGTTATGGAATGCACGGGGAATGTCGCCGTGCAGCAGAGCCATCATGCTCCGTGTTCCGCCGCATCCCATGCAGTACAGTCCGGTCGTTTTGTGAAAAACACAGAACATAATGTGATCTGCCGCCCACTGTGCGATCGGAACAAGAAAGTCACGGCATAAATAGCCGATGATCAGCACCAGGGGCGGCAGCCACAAAACAGCATATTGTTTCAGCTTATGCACTTACATACCAGCTTCGGTCATCATGTTGTAGAGTGCATTGTTGCCGCTTACCATCATGATGATGTTGATCACGATCATGACTGCGGACATTGCAATTGCAACGATGCTGCAGATCTTTGCTACCTTGACGTTCTTCTGTGCATCAGCGGAAAGATCCGGCAGCTTTGCCAGTCCATTTGCCTTTACAAGACCGATGATACCGAGGATGACACCTGCATAAGTACAGCACAGACCGCACACGATACCTACAATACCGATGATCATTGCGTTCTTTGCACGCTTGTCAGCTTCCGGATCCCCCGTGGGTACAAAGCCATTGTTCATTTCGTCCATAATCAATTCTCCTCACTCTTTTTTTACCGTTTTTCGACAGATTCATTTTCGAAAACGGTTTCTTTTATTATAGCACAGTACTAAAAGAGAAATATAGATTTTTTGTGAACTAAATATGAAATTTTGGATAATTCAATGCAAATATACCGATTTTAGATAAAAAAGAACCTGCGGTGCTTCCGCAGGAAAAGAAAAGTCTGGCACGGGCTTGACAAAAGACAAAAAACATGGTATAGTATAGAGAGCGAATACAATTGTACTTTCTACACGGACGTTTTGTGAATCAGGAGGAATCGTATGGAACACCGGACACAATTGATTGTGGTGGATGCATCCGTTCTGCCGGAGGTCATCAGCAAAGTGCTGGAGGTCAAAAAGCTGCTTGCCGGCAGGGAGGAAAAAAGCTCCGCTGCTGCATGCAAGCGTGTGGGGATCTCACGCAGTGCGTATTATAAATACAAAAATTGTGTGTATTCCTATGAGGATAAGATCACACAGCGTATCATCAACCTGCAGGCCGTTCTGCGTGATGAGGCAGGCGTTCTGTCCAATGTGCTTTCTGCTCTCTATGATGCGGATGCCAATATTCTGACGGTGAATCAGAATATCCCTATTGACAGCGTTGCTTCCGTCACGTTTTCAGTGCGTCTGAACGGTGAGGTACAATCCCCCCATCAGCTTGAAGCTGTACTGCGTACAGTGCAGGGCGTGGTGGATGTGAAAATACTTTCAGGGGAATAATGGCAGTTTTGCCCAAGATTTAGGAGGATATGAAAATGGAAAAATTTGCGGTACTTGGCTGCGGCGTAGTTGGCTCCGGCGTGGTCGAGCTGTTTGAAAAGAACAAGGCACTCATCGAAAAAAGATGCGGCAAGTCCCTTGCACTGGGTTATATTCTTGATCTGCGTGATTTTCCGGACAGACCCTACGGCGACAAGGTCGTCAAGAACATTGATGTGATCCTTGCGGACAAGGATGTTACAGTTGTTGCTGAATGCATGGGCGGCGTGGAGCCGGCATTCACATTTGTCAAGTCCTGTCTGGAGGCAGGCAAGAGCGTTTCCACCTCCAACAAGGAGCTGGTTGCAAAGAAGGGCGATATTCTGCTGCAAACTGCTAAGGAGCACAATGTCAACTTCTTCTTTGAGGCAAGCGTCGGCGGTGCGATCCCGATCATCCGCCCGATGCACAAGTGTCTGGCTGCGAATGCATTCTCCGCAGTTGCAGGCATTCTGAACGGTACGACCAATTTCATCCTGAACAAGATGATCTGTGATGATATGGATTTTGCAGCAGCTCTCAAGCTTGCACAGGAGCTGGGCTATGCAGAAAAGGATCCGACAGCGGACGTTGAGGGTCATGATGCATGCCGCAAGATCTGCATTCTCTCCTCTCTGGCATTCGGTAAGCATGTGTATCCGGAGTCCGTTTACACCAAGGGCATCCGTGAGGTAGAGCTGAAGGACACCAAGCTCTGTGAGCAGCTCGGCTATGCCATCAAGCTGATCGCACAGGTGAAGGCACTCGAAAACGGCAAGATCCTGCCGACTGTCATGCCGATGGCTGTGAAGAACACGAACCTGCTCTCTCAGGTGAATGACGTATTCAATGCCGTGATGACCGACACGGACGGTGCTGACCGTTCCATGTTCTACGGCAGAGGTGCCGGCAAATTCCCGACTGCAAGTGCGGTGCTCGGCGACATGATCGAGCAGTTCCAGCTTGATGGCACGATCTGTGCACAGACATGGGAAAGTGCTGAAAACACGGACTTTATCGAAGATTTCTCCGCATTTGCCGCAAAGCGTTATTTCCGTACCAGTGCAGCGGATGTCAAGCTGCTGGCTGAGGTACTGGGTGATGTGGATGAAAAGACCATTTCCACGGATGAGGACGAAACCGTCTGCATCGTGAATACAGAGATGAACGCAGCACAGGTGGATGCCGCTGTCAAGGCACTGGCACAGAAGGGCGTACAGGTGCTGGCACAGTATCCGGTACTGGAATGATCTCTCTGCAATAACAGAATATCATCAGAAGCTGAGCCTCCCGCAAAGGGAGGCTTTTCTGCATAAAATCCAACAAAATCGGCATTGTGCTTTGTTCAATCTGAACATTGACTTATGTCGAAAAATGTGATATAATGTTAATAGTCTATTCATATTGGGAAAATATGTGGATTTTTGGGCAAAAGCTGCCGGAGAAATGCATATGAATTCTCGATATGAGCGGACAGAAAGACATTTTTATCAGGATGAAGGGAAGGTAACGATTTATGAAAAAGACTCTGAGAAGCCTTGCAGCAGTATCCGCACTCTGCCTTTGCGTATCTGCATCTGCATGCGGCAAGAAGAGCGTGAATGTCACCGAAAATCTGGAAATCAAATTCAACGGCTATGACGGCTATGCAACTGCAAGCCTGCTCAATTCCACCGATTGGATCTCCAATGTAGTCACCACCTATGGTGAGGGCATGGACATGACACAGCTTGCAATGCTCGAAGCAAATCTCTATGATGCAGTGGACTTTGACATTGTGCCGGCTGAGGATATTTCCAACGGCGATGAGATCACAGTAACAGTCACTGTGGACAACACCAAGTTTGAGGATCAGAAGTTCCAGCTTGAGGGCGGTACAGTCACATTTACCGCAGAGGGACTTGAAGAAGTGGAAACATTCGATCCTTTCACCGGTCTTAACCTCACCTATGAGGGCTTTGCACCGAACGGTACTGCCTATATCAGCAGTTCTTCCGATGCAAACCTGTCCTTCTCCATGGACAAGAGCACAGGTCTGTCAAACGGTGACACGATCACAGTAACTGCTGAAACCTATACAGGCGTTTCCATGGAAGAGTTCTGTGCACAGTACGGCAAGATGCCTTCCGTCACTGAAAAGACCTTCACAGTAGAGGGACTTCCGGCATATGCTTCTGAAATCGCAGAGATTCCGGAGGAAATGATGCAGAAGATGGATACACAGGCACAGGACGTATTCAAGGCAAGCGTTGCAAGAGAATGGGACGAGCCGGAGGGTCTGCAGAGCATCACACTGCTCGGTCACTACTTCCTCAAGCCCAAGGACATCAACACAGAGCTGTCCCCGTTCAACAAGCTCTATCTGGTATATGAGGTAAAGGCAAACAACAGCAATATCGGCGACTTCACCTATTTCTACTACACCAGATTCGAGAATATCATCCTGCTGGATGACGGTACATGCTCCGTGGATCTGAGCAATTATACCACTCCCGGCAACTCCTGCGTGGTTGGTACATATCCCGGCTTCATTTTCGAGAACACTCTTTACGCAGACGGCTACAACGATCTTGACAGCCTGTTCAACAACTGCGTGACCACACAGATCGACAAGTATGCATATGAATCCACTGTAAAGTAATCTGCGATATATCAACAAAAATCTGCTGCACGGAATGTGCAGCAGATTTTTTTATGCATTGGAATCAGTCGTTTGCAACTGCCGCAACCTCGGAGCCGTCAGCATCCACAACCACTGTTTCAGCCGGCTCAACCGGAGCTGCTTCCTGTACAGTTTCCTGCTTTGTGCCGCAGTGCGGGCAGAACTTCTGACCTTCCTGTACATACTTGCCGCAGTTGTCGCAGAGTGCGGCACTGTCAATGGCTGCCAGCTCTGCTCTTGCAGCTGCGATCTTTGCTCTTGCATCTGCAACCTCTGCGAGCATCTGTGCAAAATCAGCTTCACCCTTGTTGCCGTAGATTTCCTCGTACTTCTTGCCGATCTCGATATATGCTGCATTCAGGCTGCTCTCTGCCTGAGAAATTGCACGCTTGATCTTTGCCTTTTCAGCCATCTTCTTGGATGTATCAATGGTGCCCTTTGCAAACTTTTCTGCGGAATTCTTAATATCTCCGCCGATCTTCATAATGGTTTCTTTCATTTCCATGTTGGTAACCTCCAATCGTTGCTTGAACTGCTGCACTGTGCGGCAGTATACATTCAGTGTAACATATTATCATTGTAAAGTCAAGGCATAATTTGTTAATTTGTGTGACAAATGGGTGTAATCAGGAGTTTTTGGCTTTTTTCTGAGTAAGCACTCCGCAGCTGCCCCACCCCCTGCCCCCTCCCCGATGGGGAGGGGGAATCTGAGCCGGTGCTCCGCACCGGCACCGGCAAGGACGATCGTCCTTTGAACCAATTGACGTATTTCTATGAAATCAGGGGTTTTCGTGTTCTGCCAGCAGGTCGGCAAATTCCTGCATCTGTCCGTCATCCGTCCGGAACACCAGCACGAAGTCCTTGCAGCGTTCAGTGCCGGTGTCGGTCAGCTGTTCGGGGGAAAGGGCATCGAACAGCTGCTGTGCATGCTCCGTTTCCGGATCAAAGGCACAATCGAGGGGCTGTCCGTCCACATAGAGCTGTTTTTCATAGCTGCCGTTCTTCTTCCGGCAGGTCAGCTTGATCTTCCGCATCATGCACCTACTTTTCTGTGATCACACTGTAGCGGTCGGGTCTGCGATCACGGAAAATTCCCCAGCTCAGACGATCCTGTGCGAGTGCATCCAGATCAAACTCCGCCGTAATCACAGCATCACCGTCCCTGCCGGACTGCACGAGCAGTGCACCCGTATTGTCGGCAATGAAGGAGGAGCCGTAGAATTGCAGTGCGGAGGTCTGACCTCCATTCTCCGTGCAGGGCTGTACTTCCTCCAGACCATAGCGGTTGGCAGCGATCACGGGCATGAGGTTTGCCGCCGCATGTCCCTGCATGCAGCGTGTCCAGTGGGGCATGCTGTCGGTTTCGAGGATGGGTTCCGAACCGATGGCAGTCGGGTAGAAAAGCAGCTCCGCACCGTTCAGAGCGAGTGCACGGGCTGTTTCCGGAAACCACTGATCCCAGCAGATGCCGATGCCGATCTTCGCATATCTCGTATCCCAGACACGGAATCCGGTGTCACCGGGGGTGAAGTAGAATTTCTCCTGATAGTAATGGTCGTCAGGAATGTGGGTCTTGCGGTATACGCCGAGTACCGTTCCATCCGCATCAATGACGGCGATGGAATTGAACAGCCGCAGACCGTCACGCTCATAGAAGCTCACGGGCAGGACCACGCCGAGTTCTGCGGCAAGCTTTGCAAAGTGCTGTACTGCGTCGTTTTCCTCCGTGCTCTTGGCAAAATCATAGTATTCGTACTGACGCTCCTGACAGAAATACTGACGCTCGAACAGCTCCGGCAGGAGGATGATATTTGCTCCCTTTGCGGCAGCCTCACGGACGAGCGTTTCTGCATGGACGATGTTTTCATAAATATTGCGGGTGCAGTTCATCTGCACGGCAGCAACAATGACTTTTCTCATGATGCACTCCTTTATTATTCTGCCTTCCTATGCTTCGCAAAAGTCGGCACGGATTTCTCTGTTGCCAGCGGCGGCTCGCCGCCTTTCGGAATCTGCTGTGTGATACAATGGATATTGCCGCCGCCGACAATGATCTCCCTTGCAGGGATCTTCACGATCTCACGTTCCGGAAAGAGACTTCCGAGAATTGCGGCGGCTCTCTCGTCACTCTCCGCATTCTCACCGCCGAACTGCGGCAGGAGAATCGCATGATTGCAGATATAAAAATTCACATAGGATGCCGCCAGCCGTTCGCCGGCTTCACGGGTATCCTCGCCCTCCTCGAATTCATAGCCGTCCATGTCGGATTCCTCCACGCAGACGGGCACATCCGGAATCGGGAGCTTGTGCACGGTGAATGATCTGCCCTTTGCATCGGTTTCGGTTTTCAGCACATCCATGCATGCCGCAGACAGCGGATACTGCGGATCATTTGCATGATCCGTCCACGCAAGCACGACTTCCGCAGGCTTTACAAATGCACAGACATTGTCCACATGTTCGTTGGTTTCGTCATTGTAAATGCCACGGGGCAGCCAGATGACCTTTTCCGCACCGAGGTATTGTTTCAGCGTTTCGGTGATCTGCTCCTTGGACATATGGGGATTTCTTCCCTCACTGAGCAGACAGCTTTCTGTGACGAGGATCGTTCCCTCGCCGTCGGAATGGATCGAACCGCCCTCCAGCACAAAATGCTGTGCATCGTAGCAGTCCGCACCGACTGCCTCACAGAATGCAGAAGCCAGTGCATTGTCCTCCTCCCAATGGGCATAGAGTCCGTCAAACTCGCCGCCCCACGCATTGAACTGCCAGTCGATGCCACGCAGCTTCCCCTCGTCATTCACGACAAAGGTCGGGGCGGTATCCCTTGCCCATGCGTCATTCTGGGGGATGGTGAGAATGCGGATATTCGGCGTAGCTCCGAGCATTTCCTCCGCATGCTCCCTCTGTGCTTCACTTGTGAGGACATACATCATTTCGGATTTTGCGATCTCCCTCATGATGCGGCAGAAGATCTCCTGTGCTTTCGGGAGGTCACTCCAAGAGCCTTTGCGTTCGGGGAAGATCATGATGGTGCCGTGGTGCGGTGCAAATTCCGCCGGCATATGGAATCCGTCGGCTTTCGGGATGGTGTGCAGTTTCGTCATGACAATCTCTCCTTGAAATCAGAATAGCCGAAGGTTTTCACCGTTTCGCAGCTGCCGTCCGTGCGGAGGATGCCGATTTCCGGCAGGGGCATGCCGTTGAACGTGTTGTTCTTGACCATCGAATAGATCGCCATATCCTCAAAACAGAGCCGGTCGCCGATGGAAAGGGGCTGATCAAAGCTGTAATCGCCGATGATGTCACCGGCAAGGCAGGTGCAGGAGGACAGACGGTAGGTGTACGGCTTCTCCCCTGCTTCGCCGCTTGCAAAGAGGGGCGGTCGGTAGGGCATTTCGAGCACATCGGGCATGTGGCAGGCGGCGGATGCATCGAGAATGGCGATCTGCATGCCGTTTTCCACGATGTCCATGACCTCCGTCACGAGGTAGCCCGCACGCAGGGCGATGGCTTCGCCGGGTTCGAGGTAGACCTGCACATCATATTTTTGCTGGAATTCCACAACGAGATGTTCAAGCAGTGGAATATCGTAGTCGGGGCGTGTGATATGATGACCGCCGCCGAAATTCACCCATTTGCATTTGCGGAGGTAGTCACCGAATTTTTCCTCAACCGCTTTGAGCGTGATTTCAAGGGCATCGGCATTCTGCTCGCAGAGGGTATGGAAGTGCAGACCGTCCACATCGGGGAATGCCGTCAGGTCACTGGCTCTCACGCCAAGGCGTGAACCGACGGCACAGGGGTCGTAGATGGCGGCTTCCTGCGTGGAGCATTCCGGATTGATGCGAAGTCCCACGCTCTTTCCGGCATCACGGCACATACTGCCGAACTTGTCCAGCTGACGCAGGGAATTGAACACGATATGGTCGGAAACATCCAGAATTTCGGGCATATCCGCATCCTTGTACGCAGGAGAAAAGATGTGCACCTCCCCTGCAAATTCCTCCCGTCCGAGCTTTGCTTCATACAGTCCGCTGGCGGTCGTGCCGGAGAGGTATTTTGCGATCAGGGGATAGACCGAAAACATGGAGAATGCTTTCTGTGCGAGGAGGATTCTGCATCCGGTGCGGTCTTGTACGCCCTTTAAAATCTCCAGATTGGAAATGAGTTTCGCTTCATCCAGAATATAGGATGGTGTGGGAAATTGGTTCAGGTTCATTTGGTTTCTTCCTTTCAAAAAGGATGGGGAGGGATTTGTGAAATCACCCCTCCCCTTATACAGATTTTTGTTTAGTCAACTAACACAGGATTCTCATCCACAACCCACGGCAGACCGTACTTGTTCAGTGCATCCATGAACGGATCGGGATCGAATTCTTCCACGTTGAACACGCCAGCCTTTGCCCAGATGCCGCTTGCCACCAGAGAAGTACCGATCACTGCCGGAACACCGGTAGTGTAGGAAACAGCCTGTGCACCGGTTTCCTTGTAGCATTCCTGATGGTCGCAGACATTATAAATATAGATGGTACGCTCCTTGCCATCCTTGATACCACGGAAGATACAGCCGATATTGGTCTTGCCGACGGTTCTCGGTCCGAGTGTGGACGGATCGGGGAGGAGGGCTTTCAGGAATTTGATCGGGACGATCTCATGACCCTCAAATTCCACCGGAGTTGTGCCGAGCATGCCGACATTCTGGAGGCAGTTCATGTGCATCAGATAGCTCTGACCGAATGTCATGAAGAAGCGGATCCTCTTGACATTGGGGATATTCTTTGCAAGGGACTCGATTTCCTCGTGATGCAGGAGGTACATATCCTTCATGCCCACGCCCTCGAAATTGTATTCACGCTTGATTTCCATCGGCTCTGTTTCCACCCACTTGCCGTCTTCCCAGTAAGAACCGTTTGCGGATACTTCACGGAGGTTGATTTCCGGATTGAAGTTCGTTGCAAACGGATAGCCGTGGTCGCCGCCGTTGCAGTCAAGGATGTCAATGTAGTGGATCTCGTCGAAATAGTGCTTCTGTGCATATGCTGCAAAGACGCTGGTCACACCCGGATCGAAGCCGGAGCCGAGGAGTGCAGTCAGACCAGCCTGCTGGAATTTCTCCTGATATGCCCACTGCCAGGAATAGTCAAAATATGCTGTGAATCCCTTTTCCTCGCATCTCTTTTCATAGATGGCACGCCACTCGGGATCATCGGTATCCTCTGCCTCATAGTTTGCAGTATCCACATAGTTTGCACCGCAGGCAAGGCAGGCATCCATGATGGTGAGATCCTGATAAGGAAGTGCAACATTCAGGACGGTGTGGGGCTTGTACTCGTTCATGAGGGCAACGAGGGAATCCACGCTGTCCGCATCCACCTGTGCGGTGGTGAGCACTGCATTTGTGGTCGGGCGAAGCTTTTCTGCGAGGGCATCGCACTTGGATTTTGTTCTGCTTGCAATGCAGATTTCAGTAAATACGGGGTTTGCACAGCACTTGTGGATTGCAACGGTCGCAACGCCGCCGCAGCCGATAACTAACAGTTTCATAGGTAATTCTCCTTTTCGTAGTTGATTGTTTTGCGGTCACTGTATGGGGGACGCTGTCCCTTGCGACCTTTGCGGCTTGCCGCATTGGGAGCAGAATGTCAGCGGCGACTCGCCGCCCCCTGCCAAAGGGATGGAATCCCTTTGGAATCCCATGGCGTTTTCCCATTGCCCCCTGCGGGGACAAAGGGAAAACGTTAAGATTGCAAGCGTTCCATTCTTGACAGAAGTATGAGAACAGTGTTCCATACCGTATCGCAAACTATAAATATGAATGGGGAAATTCCCCATAAAAATTGTGATTTATTCGATCTCGTCGAAGCTGGAATTGAGCACTCGACCTTCGGAGGGAAGCCGTCTGCGTTCCTCCGCCTCTTCCAGCAGATCTTCCACAGATTTCGGGAGCATGAATGCTCCGGTGTGGAGGTTGGTGGTGTAGTACCATGTCTGCAAGCCCCTTGCTTTCCAGCGTGCGGCATCGAGATCATGCAGAGGATGGTATTTCTTGGACGCAAAGCCGAACAGCCAGTAGCCGGACGGACAGGTCGGGATATGTGCCTGATACACACGGCTGATCGGGAAACAGCGGAATGCTCTCCGGTGCATCGCCGTGCATGCCTCCTCATCCTCATCGAAGAACGGACTGCCGTGCTGGTACACCATGATGCCGTCCTCTTTCAGTGCCTTGTAGCAGCTGCCGTAGAATTCTTTCGTGAAAAGTCCTGCCGTATGCCCGAACGGGTTCGTGCTGTCATTGATGATGAGGTCGTATTCGTCCTCCTTACGCCGCAGGAACCGCAGACCGTCACGGTAGAAGATGTTGACACGCTCATCCTCCAGACCCTTTGCATTGTCGGGGAAAAACTCCTTGCAGACCTGCACGAAGAGTTCATCCGGTTCGACCACGTCAATGGATTCGATCTCATCATAATGGGAAAGTTCCCTCGCTACGCCGCCGTCACCGCCGCCGATGACAAGGACTTTTTTCACATGGGGATGTACCGCCATCGGCACATGCACGATCATTTCATCATAGGTGAACTCGTCCTTTTCTGAAAAGATCACACTGCCGTCCGATGTGACGAAACGACCGAATTCCTCAGATTCAAACACGTCAATCCGCTGGAAGTCACTTTCACCGGAAAACAGCTGTTTTTCCACACGGATGGACATTTTCACGTTATTGGTATGCAGTTCTGAAAACCAGAAATCCATCTGTTACTCTCCTTTCAGCACATTCAGCCTCTCCAGCTCCGGATCCTCCGGACCCTGCATGGAGCAGCCCTTTTCCTTGGCGTAGAGAATATAATCCACCAGCTCCGCTGTGATCATCTCGCCGGGGGCAAGGATCGGGATGCCGGGGGGATAGCACATGACAAATTCTCCGCAGATGCGTCCAGCCGTTTCCCGAATGGGAATCAGCTCCTTTTCGGAGTAGAATGCTTTCTGGGGCGTAATGGCTACGATCGGGGAAATATACTCCGCATTGTGCATCTTGGACTTGTCACGGGAATAGAGCCGCTTGATGTCCTCCAGTGCACCCACCAGACGTTCAATGTCCTGAATGCGGTCGCCGATGGAGATGTACGCCAGAATATTGCCAATATCGCCGAATTCGATCTGGATGTCATATTCATCACGCAGAAGGTCGTAGACCTCAATGCCCGTCAGACCAATGTCCCTTGTGTAGATGGAAAGCTTGGTGACATCATAGTTATAGATGCTGCTGCCGTTGACCAGATCCTTTCCGTAGGCATAGTAACCGCCGATGGAGTTGATCTCCTCCCTTGCATATTCTGCCATGCGGCTGACCTTTTCAAACGACTCCCTGCCTCGGAGGGCGAGATTTCGTCGGGAAATATCAAGGCTCGACAAAAGCAGATACGATGCACTTGTGGTCTGGGTGAGATTGATGATCTGTTCCACATAACGCATGTTCATGCTCTGTCCGAGGAGCAGGAGCGAGCTTTGTGTCAGGCTGCCGCCGGATTTGTGCATGGACACCGCCGCCATATCCGCACCGGCTTCCATTGCAGAAACGGGCAGATCTTCATGGAAATAGAGGTGCGTGCCGTGTGCTTCATCGACAAGGGCAAGCATGCCGTGATCGTGAGCCAGCTTCACAATGGAACGCAGGTCGGAGCAGATGCCGTAATAGGTCGGATTGTTGACAAAAATCGCCACAGCATCGGGATTTTCCTCAATGACACGCTCCACCTGTGAAAGCTCCATGCCCAGTGCAATGCCGATGTGACTGTCCACATCGGGGTTGACGTAGACCGGCTCCGCACCGCACAGAACAAGGGCATTGATGACGCTTTTGTGGACGTTTCTGGGGAGGATGATCTTGTCCCCTGCCTTGCATGCGGTCAGGATCATGGTCTGTACGGAGGAGGTCGTTCCCCCGACCATGAAGAAGGCATGTGCCGCACCGAAGGCATCCGCCGCAAGCTGTTCCGCCTCCAGAATGACGGAAACGGGGTGGCAGAGGTTGTCCAGCGGCTTCATGGAATTGACATCAATGCCGACACATTTTTCACCCAGAAGCTGCACAAGCTCGGGGTTTCCACGTCCCCGCTTGTGTCCGGGGACATCGAACGGCACAACACGCTGTTTCCGGAAGCGTTCCAACGCTTCATAGACCGGTGCGGACTTTTGTTTTTCAATATTCATAGGCTTTTCCTCGTTCCTGTAGAATCACCCAAATCGGGTTCTAAGGGCATAGCCCTTGGTCGGCGGAGGCGGCGAAGCCGCCTCCACCATAAGCCCCTCCCCTCGGGGAGGGGCTGGGGTGGGGGGAAAGTTTCACAGAAACTCCCAAAAAATAAAACGGATGATGTCAAATCACCCGTTCGTCAATCTCTCATATTCATCACAGAAATACCGATTTTCTGCGATGTTGAAATGATACCGCTGCACATTGCCGCTTCTTATTGACCGTTTCACAAGTGATGCTGCATTATAAGAATGAAACTGTTCTTTGCTCCGCCGCAGGCGGAGCAAAGAACCCCTGAAACCTTACAGTTTGAATGGACTTTCCATTCTGATCATCTTATAAAATTTGTAAAATTTGGGCTTTGAACCCAATCAATAATGCAGCATTGAAGCTGCCATCGGCAATCCGACCCGCCTGTCCGTATGGGCTGTCTTTCCGCAGCTGCGGAAAGCGGTCGTGTGCGTAAGCTGTATCGCTTTAGTACGCTATATTGTATTGTAGCATATTTTTTGTCGTTTGTCAATTGGTTTTTGAAAAA
>JAFTQJ010000101.1 GCA_017462785.1 Oscillospiraceae bacterium
CAAGTTGGCAAATTGTCAAGAAACTTGCCAACTAATTTGAAAGTTTGCCAACTGATTTGCGAAGTTTGCCAACTAAGATCGAATCTCTGCCAACTGGTGATGTATTTTTTCATCTTCAAGATAAAATGAACTGGTACCAATCCTGTTCACTACTTCAGTCATCTATCATTTTTTTTGCAAAACCCCTTGACAGCTAATCGAAATTAGCTTATAATATTAATAGCTAATTCCAATTAGCCAAGGAGGACGCTATGGATACGAAGAAAAAAATACTCGATGCCGCACTGACTTTGTTTTCAGAAAAGGGCTATGCCAACGTGTTTGTTGCCGAAATTGCCGAGAAAGTCGGGATCAGGGCACCGTCCCTTTACAAGCACTACAAGAGCAAACGGATGATTTTCGATGCCATTCTGGAGGAGATGAAACGCAGTTATGACGGACAGGCTGCGATGCTCCGGATTGACGGGAACGATCCTGCCGCAGATGCAGGGAAGTTTGCTGCTGTTTCGGAGGATGGTCTTGTGGAAATGGGGGTCAGCCTGTTCCGTTTTTTTCTGCATGACGGATACACGCAGAAATTCCGCAAAATGCTCACAGTCGAACAGTTCCACGATCCGGAGCTTGCGGCACTCTTCACAAGGCAGTATGTGGATGATGCACTCAGCTACCAAAGCGGATTGTTTGCCATGCTTTGTGCAAATGGAGTACTGAAAGGAGAAGATCCGCAGATCATGGCACTGCAGTTCCATGCACCCATTTACATGCTGCTGACCATGTGCGACAGGGAACCTGAACGGGAAGCGGAGCTGACAGTCCTGCTGGAACAGCATATCCGGCAGTTTGCGAAAATGTACAAGGGGGACGAAAACAGATGAACATCACAGTCATTCATGGGCAGAGCCACGAGGGTTCGACCTGCCATATTGCAAGGGAGCTTTGCGAAAAACTGGGCGGCGAGGTTACGGAGTTCTTTCTTCCAAGGGATTTCGGCGGATTTTGCAGGGGGTGTGCGGCATGCTTCACGGATGAGGCGAAATGCCCCGACTATGAAAAGCTCCGTCCGATCACAGAAGCGATGGATCGGGCGGATGTGATCATTCTGACAAGTCCGGTCTATGTGATGCATGCTGCGGGTGCAATGAAGGCTTTTCTGGATCACTACGGCTACCGTTTTCTGGTGCATCGTCCCGAGGAGAGGATGTTTTCCAAACAGGCAGTATGCATTGCGACTGCTGCCGGAGCCGGTATGAACAGCACGATCAAGGACATGGCGGACAGCACATTTTTCTGGGGAATCGCAAGGACGTACCGGCTTGGAAGTGCAGTAATGGAAACACGCTGGGAGATGGTGAATCCCAAGATAAAGCGAAAAATCGACAGAAAAACGACAAAGATCGCCGGACAGATCTCAAAAAGGCTCGGCAGGGTCAAGCCCGGTCTGAAAACAAGGGCGTTTTTTTGGATGATGTCCCTCATGCAGAAAAACGGCTTTAATCCGGCAGATGCGGCATATTGGAAGGAGAAAGGCTGGACGAAGGGAAAGCGTCCGTGGAACAAATAGCAGCTGCATGACCGCATTGCTTCCAACTTCCGGATTTTTCATTTTCGTTCTGCATATTTTCCCGATTCAAGCAAATACTATTCCTGCAATCTTGCAAAAAAGGAGTAAAATGCTATGAAAGCAACCGGAATTGTCAGGAGGATCGACGACCTCGGCAGAGTGGTCATCCCCAAGGAAATTCGCAGAACGATGAGAATTCGGGAGGGGGATCCCCTCGAAATCTACACAAGCAACGACGGCGAAGTAATTTTCAAGAAATATTCTGTCATCGGTGAGATGAGCGAAAATGCAACGCAGGTAGCGGACATCATGCACAAGCTGGCAGGCTGTCCCGTGGTGGTCTTTGACCGTGACCATGTGGTGGCTTCGTCCGGTGTGACAAAGAAAGAATTCAGTGAACGCCGTGTTTCTCCGGAGCTGGAAGAGCTGATGGAGTCACGCAGACAGTTTTTCGCTGAGGATGCCAGCCGCAAGTTCTATGCGGTCGAGGGCGTGGAACAGCCGGCACTTGCCTGCATGCCCATCCTCTCCTCCGGCGATGTGACCGGAGCTGTGACCTTCCTCTCCAGTGACAGCCGTCAGACGGTTTCTGAACTTCAGAAAAGTCTTGTCAATGCGGCAGCTCAATTTCTGGGCAGACAGGTGGAATGATTAAAAAAATCCCGCTATATAGCGGGATTTTTATTTCTTAAATTTTCGGAGATCAGCTATCAGGATTGCACGGACTTCATCAAGAAAATCCATTGCAGCATCAAGACATTCTCCACTTAATTTTGCTTCTTCAATACGTCTTTGAGCAAATTCAAGCAATCTAATGTCAGAATCAATCACTACCTCTAAATTTCGAGCTCTTTGAACAGACTGAATTGTATTGATTTGATTTCGCAAAGCACTTCTTTGCTGATAGCTGAGTTCTCGTGTTGTACGATAACAATCAATAATATCTTTTATCTGTTCGAGTACATATTTTATCTGGTCAAAAGGCGGTTTTCCATCACCCATAGGGACAATTGGTAAATTACTCATTCTAAATCCTCCCTTTTAAAATACTTCTTCTCTTTTTGTTTAGTACTAAAAAGTGCTATTTTCTACAGTATACCACAAAAATATGGTAAAGTCAATAGTACCGATAGGTTCTAAATGGAAATCGGCAATCTGTCTAAAAAAGGGAGGCGGTTTTTGTGTACTTTCAAAGACTGCGTGAGTTGAGAGAGGATATGGATATGAATCAGACACAAATTGCCAAATTACTGCATACAAGTCAGACAGTTTATTCTCGATATGAAAGGGGATTTCAGACCATTCCTGTTGAGCATCTGCTGATATTGGCTGATTTCTATCAAGTATCTACGGATTATATGCTCGGCAGAACAAATAATAAAAAGTTGAATAAATAGCAAAAGGACGGCGTTTTGCCGTCCTTTTGCTATCGTGCAAACTGCTCCAGTTGATCATAGGGAATGCGGATCTCGGAATGATCCCCCAACGCATGACCAACGGGTAAACTGAATGCCAGTGCATCTGGATACATAAAAACCGTGGTGGTCGTGTAGGGTTCTTCATAATGCAGCAGCCATTCCAGCATGAGTTCGGGCGTTTCAGCAAATGTTTCTGCCGGAACTTCCTCAGCGGAAATGCCAAGTTTCTGTGCATGCTGCTCTGCTCCGTGTTCGTGGAAGTATTCACAAACGGATTCTGCAAAAGCTTCATCCACTGTGTACAGGTCGGAAAGATGCTGTATTTCGCCCGTTTTGGCATTCAGAATCAGCCCCTCTGCAATATGTGTGGGATGGGCTGTTCCTTTCACATTGAAGATTCCCTCAAAAAAGATGCTGATAAATCCGGCATCCTGACGGGTGACGGAACAGTCCATTTCGACCCAGAGCACGGTGTCCTCGTCCTGCTCGGGGCATTCCGGCAAATCAAACTGAATCGCCGCTTCAGGTGCACCTTCCTCCGGTGCCCATGAACCTTCGATGTATTCACAGATCATCTGCCCCGTGAATTCCTCCACCGCAGCATTGACGGCAGTGTTTCCGGCAAAACTCGGATAGGCAATCGTAATATGCCGATAATCCGTGGTTTCTGCGGCGTAACAGAATTCCGCTTCCGGCAGGAGGGAGGATTTTTCTTTGATCATACAGCCAGTACAGCTGGAAATTAGCATGACGGCAGGGAGGATGAGGAATTTTGTTCGTTCCATGATTCTTCCCCCTTTAAGCAACCGGCTTCACACGCTTCTGCATCACAAGATACACCGCACAGAAACCGATGATGGAGAGGGGCAGGAGCTTGATGGCGATGGCAAAGCCCGCCGCCTCGACCAATGTGCCGAAGCCGATGTTGAATGCAATGTCGAATACGGTCGAAATGCCTGCGATCAGCCCGACCGCCGTGCCGTTTTCCTCCGGTGCGTAGTACTTCCCCACGACCACGACCAGTGTCGGATAGATGATGGAGAACGCCAGACCCGACAGGCAGAGCAGGAGGATGCCGCTTTGTTCAAGCAGGATGCCGATGGTGTAGAGCACTGTGCCGATCACGGTGAATACTGCCATACTGCGAAGCACACCCATTTTCTGCACAAGCGGTGCAAAAAGCAGTCTGCCGATGGTGATGCCGCCGAAAAACAGCGACAGATAGAGTGCCGCCCTCTGTGTGGAAAAGCCGAGGTAACTGCTGCCGTAGGTGACCATCCAGTTTTGCAGACCATGCTCGGCGATGTAGTAGAAGCCAAACAGCGGAATCAGGTATTTTGCCGCAGGATTGCGGAAAATTGCCATTGTGGAGGGTTTCTTCTCCGCCGGCTTTGTCTGCGGAAAGCGGATACCGGCAAGCACGAACAGACTCAGCACGCCGCATCCGAGCAGCAGGGCATTCCAGCCATGCCAGCCGGACATCTGCTCGGCGAATCTGCCGCCGACATTCTGTGCGGTGAACAGACCCACGCCCTGTGCGAAATTGAAGAGGTTCACATACATCGCAAAGGCGGTAAAAAAGAGGGGTGTGATGATGTTCAGGCTTGTGGAAAGCATGGTGGATGCACCGAGGCTGAAAATGATGCAGACAAGGAGGATCCAGTAGCTTTCTGTGAACACATAGAAGAGCAGAGCTGCCATCCAGATGAAGGTCAAGGCGAAGAGGAAACGCTTTTTGGACACGTTGTCGAGCATTCTTCCGCCGAGAAAGAGGAAGAGGAGGTTGCCCACATAACTGCACATGATGATGACGGAGGAACGGATGCTGTCAAGCTCGTAGGTACGCTCGAACAGGGGCAGGAATACGCCACGCAGACCGTCACTGATGCCGAGAATGAGCATCATCAGGAAACAGTAGATGAGGACGAGGATTTTCTGTTTTTTGTCATTTGTCATTTGAAACTCCCATTTCCAAACACAACAAAACCGGCAGGATGCCGGTTTTGCGTATGTTTATTTTGTTCAGGCTTTGCAATTACTTGGTGATCACACGAACACGGATCACATTCTCCATTGCCTCGAACTTTGCTGCAACCTCAGCAGAAACGTCACCGGCAACATCAACCATGGTATATGCATAATCCTTCTTGGAAGCATTTACCATGTTGTCGATGTTCAGACCAGCAGCTGCCAGCTCGCTTGTGATGGTGGAAATCACAGCCGGAACATTCTTGTGCAGGATGCAGAGCTTTGTGCCGTTTGCATTCATCACTGCATTCGGGAAGTTTACGCTGTTCTTGATATTGCCGTTCTCGATGTAGTCGATCAGTTCCTTCGCAGCCATGATTGCACAGTTGTCCTCGCTCTCCGGAGAAGATGCACCCAGATGCGGGATTGCGATCACGCCGTCCATTGCAACGGTCTTTGCATTCGGGAAGTCAGTCACATAGCAAGCGATCTTGCCGCTTTCCAGAGCTGCCTGCATATCCTCATCGTTTACCAGCTCGCCTCTTGCGAAGTTCAGTACTCTTGCACCGTCGTTCATCTGTGCAAATACATCCGCATTCAGCATGCCCTTGGTTTCTGCATTGTACGGCAGGTGGAGTGTCAGGTAATCAGCCTGTGCATATACTTCTTCTCTGGTCTTAACAACCTTGATGTGGTGGTTGAGCTGCTGTGCACCCTCAACGGACAGGAACGGGTCAGTACCAACGACCTTCATGCCCAGATGGATTGCAGCATTGGCAACCTTTGCACCGATCGCACCCAGACCGATGACACCGAGGGTCTTGCCCTGGATCTCCGGACCTGCGAACTGGCTCTTGCCTTTTTCTACGAGCTTGCCAACCTGATCGCCCTCGTCCTTGAGTGTCTTTGCCCATTCGATCGCCTTGGTGATCTTACGGGAGGAGAGCAGCAGACCTGCGAGCACCAGCTCCTTTACTGCGTTTGCGTTTGCACCGGGGGTGTTGAAAACAACGATGCCCTCTTCTGCACAGCGGTCAACCGGAATATTGTTGACACCTGCACCTGCTCTGCCGATCGCCAGCAGATCCTTGCCGAATTCCATCTCGTGCATGGAAGCGGAACGAACCATGATCGCAACCGGATTTGCCGGATCATCCGCTACATTATACTTTGCCTTGTCAAACAGATCAGTACCGCAGGCAGCGATCTTGTTCAGAGTTTTAATATCGTACATGGGATATACCTCCATATTTCATATATGTGGACAGCACTGCGGCTGAAGTGCAGTGCTGTCAGTTTTCAAAAATGCGAAAGTCAGGTGTTTCCGCTTGTGCTCAGCACAAAGGAAACAAATCGCCGGCATGGGCTTTGTGCTTACTTGTTTTCAGCTTCAAACTTCTTCATGAATTCTACAAGCTTCTCAACGCCCTCGATCGGCATTGCGTTGTAGATGGAAGCTCTCATACCGCCTACGCTTCTGTGACCCTTGAGGTTCTCGAAGCCAGCTTCCTTTGCTTCCTTTACGAACTTTGCATCCAGCTCATCGCTGCCTGTTACGAACGGTACGTTCATCAGAGAACGATCCTTCTTCTCAACAGTGCCCTTGAACAGCTCGCTCTGGTCGAGGAAATCATAGAGGATTGCAGCCTTCTTCTCGTTGTGAGCCTTCATAGCCTCCAGACCGCCCATCTTCTTGATCCACTTGAATACCTTGCCGCAGATGTAGATGCCGTAGCAGGGAGGAGTATTGTACATGGAGCCATTCTCGGACTGTGTCTTCCACTTCAGCATGGTGGGTGTACCCTCGAGGCACTCATCCGGAATCAGATCCTCACGGATAATAGCGATTACAACGCCGGCGGGACCAACGTTCTTCTGTACGCCGCCGTAGATCACGCCGTACTTCTCAACATCCACCGGCTCGGACAGGAAGCAGGAGGACTGGTCAGCAACCAGAGTCTTGCCCTTGGTGTTCGGCAGAGTCCAGAACTTGGTGCCATAGATGGTGTTGTTCTCGCAGATGTATACATAGTCTGCATCCTCAGGAATATCGAGGTCGGAGCAGTCCGGAATATAGGAGAAAGTCTTGTCAGCGGAAGAAGCAACTGCAACAGCTTCACCGTAGATCTGAGCTTCCTGATAAGCCTTCTTAGCCCACTGACCTGTTACGATGTATGCAGCCTTCTTGTTCTTCATCAGGTTCATCGGAACTGCTGCGAACTGCTGGGATGCACCGCCCTGCAGGAACAGTACCTTGTAGTTATCCGGAATGTTCATCAGGTCACGCAGATCCTGCTCAGCATCATCAATGATCTGCTGGAACATCTTGGAACGGTGGGACATTTCCATAACGGACATGCCGCAGCCACGATAATCCATCATCTCTGCTGCTGCTTCCTGCAGTACTTCCTCCGGCAGAACAGCCGGACCTGCACTAAAATTATAAACTCTGCCCATTTTGAATACCTCCAATGTAATCAAAAAATAAAATAATTTCGTTGAAGCTCCGCCTGCTTTCCTGTTGTAAAGCATACGGATTCCTTAATAATTATACTATTTTTTTCTTTTGAAGTCAAGGTATTCCTGTGTTTTCCATCTGTTTTGTAAAATTTGCTGTATTCCGACAAGGGGATTTTGTATAAAGATACAGATTCTATGCAGGAGGGGAATTCTGAGGGGGATAAAAATTGCAAAAATGCTTGTAAGTTGGGGGGAGGCGTGGTATAATATAATGTATAGTGCGGCAGTCCTCTCCTGTAGGGACGGAGCATGCCGGTGCGAAGCACCGGCATGGATGACTGTTGGGAAATGCCCTACACGCACCTCTGCTCCAGAAATCTGTCGAGTTTCAGGCAGATGATCCTTGCAGGAATGCAGAGGAAGAACCAGAAAGTGCTGTAGAGCAGGCAGATCTGACCACGGAAATTCAGCGGAAGATCGCTGTAATCCCACACATCCCACTGCATGCGGACATTCACAAGAAGTCCGACCAGCAGCTCGGCGGAGGTGATGATGACCGCCCCGAGCAGATACTGCACGGGGACGGGCAGGCGTTCGGGTGCTCCGGTGAACAGCTGATAGAGCAGGGTCAGGATCACGCCGCCGGTCAGTGCCATTGTCCAATGGGTATAACCCCTTGCGGTGATTTCGATCATGGCGTAGAGAAAAAATCCGATCAGGAATGGAATGCAGAGCTTTGCGGTTTTTTGCATTGTATCAGCTCCCTTCACTTTTGAAAAGTTATGCAAAATTGCCCCCACCCCCTCCCCAAGGGGAGGGGAGATTGAGCCGGTGCTCCGCACCGGCACCGGCAAGGGCGGCAGCCCTTGCACCCAGACGTGGTTATAATCTTAGTTTTCCCGATTTTGCAGGAAATATACAACAGAAAGGAAACAGTATGCAGGATATTGTATTATGGATCGTGCTGGTGCTCTGCATCATTCTGTGCATTGTGCAGGGGGTCATGCTCCGCAGGCTTTCAGAGCAGAAACCGCAGGATTCCATAGAAAAGGAAGAATTCGACAAGCTCCGGCAGCAGCTTTCACAGCTCGGGGCATCCGTGCAGACCTCGCAGAATGCGGCATCCCAGTATTTTGAACGCATGGCAAAGCTCCTGCGTGAGGATCAGCAAATGGCATCGGCGGCACAGGAAGAGAAAATGGACTACATCAGCGACCGGACACGGCATGATCTCGGAGAGATCCGGCGGACGAGTGAAGCCCTCACCATCCGCACGGAGGAACGCATGCGGACATTTGCAGCGGAGAATGAACAAAAGCTCTCCGGCATCCGCCAGACCGTCCAGCAGGGTTTGCAGCAGATGCAGCAGGAGCAGACCAGACAGCTTGAGGAAATGCGGAAGGTCGTGGATGAAAAGATGCAGCGTGTGCTGGATGAACGCATGAAACAGGCGTTTTCCGCTGTCAATGAGCGATTGGAGCAGGTCTACAAGGGACTGGGCGAGATGCAGAGCCTTGCAAACGGCGTGGGCGATCTCAAAAAACTTCTGACGAATGTCAAGACCCGTGGTGAGATCGGGGAGATCCAGCTCGGGGCACTGCTTGCGGATGTGCTGTCCGAGGGGCAGTATGTGCAGAATGCAAAGCTCGGCAAGGGCATTGTCGAATTTGCGGTGCGGATGCCGGACAATGCGGACGGAGAACTGCTTCTGCCCATTGATGCGAAATTTGCCGGCGACACCTACCTGCATTTGCAGGAGGCGTATGAATCCGGCGATAAACAGACGATTTCCAACATGCAGAAACAGCTTGCAGCCCGTATCCGGAGTGAAGCACAGGACATTGCAGTGAAGTACATTGCACCGCCGCAGACGACGGATTTCGGCATTCTGTTCCTCCCGACGGAGGGGCTGTATACGGAGGCTGTGCGGCTGGGTCTGCCGGATGAAATCTTCCGGAAGCACAGGGTTTTCATCACGGGTCCGACCACGATTGCGGCAATTCTCTGTACTTTGCAGATGGGCTTTCAGAGCATGGCAGTGCAGCGGTACAGCAATGAGGTCTGGCAGGTGCTGGGCGAGGTGCGGACGGAATTCCATAAATTTGCGGATGCCCTCACCAAGACACAGGACAAGCTGCAAAGTGCAAGTGATGAGCTGGAAAAGCTCGTGGGTGTCAGGACACGGCAAATGGTGAAAAGGCTGGATCATGTACAGTCTTTTCTGACAGAACAGACTGACAGGGGGACTCCGTCCCCCTGACCCCCTGCCAAAGGGATGTCATCCCTTTGGAATCCCATGACGTTTTGCCATTGCCCCCTTGCCAAAGGCAAAACGCTAAGACTGCAAGAATCACATTTCTTGGCAGAGTGCAGGAGCCGGAACCCCCTGCCCGTCTGCCAGTCAAATAATACATACTTTAAGGAGGCTCTCCACCATGAGAAAAAGTGGAATTTTGATGCATATTTCCAGCCTGCCGTCACGCTTCGGCATCGGCAGAATGGGTAAGGCGGCGTATGATTTTGTGGATTTTCTGAAAGCAAGCGAAACGGCTTACTGGCAGATCCTGCCCCTCTCCCCGACAAGTTACGGTGATTCCCCCTACCAGAGTTTTTCGGTCTATGCCGGAAATCCCTACTTCATCGACTTTGCAATGCTCGAAGAACAGGGACTTCTGACGCATGAGGACTATGCCTCCATGCTCTGGCAGAGAACCGGCGACAGCGTGGATTATGAGTTGTTGTACCGGAGCAATATCACAGTGCTCCGCCGTGCATTTGTGAAATTTCAGGAAAAGCCGCTGCGTGGCTATGCGAATTTCAAGAAGGAGCAGAAAAGCTGGCTGCCGGACTATGCACTCTTCATGGCACTGAAGGACCAGCACGGCGGTGCTCCTTGGTATGAATGGGAGCCGGAGCTTGCAATGTGTGACAAAAAAGCCCTTGAAGCGGCAAAAACCGAGCTTGCAGAGGAGATCGAGCTGTACAGCTTCATCCAATTCCTGTTCACAGAGCAGTGGCAGGCACTCAAGGCATATGCCAATGCAAACCATGTGGAGATCATCGGTGACATGCCCATTTATGTTGCCTATGACAGTGCGGATGTGTGGGCTTCTCCCGAGCTGTTCGCCCTTGATGCGAAGAAAAAGCCGGTGGAAGTGGCTGGCTGTCCGCCCGATGCCTTCTCTCCGACCGGTCAGCTCTGGGGCAATCCCCTCTATGACTGGGACTATCACAAAAAGACCGGTTACAAATGGTGGACGGAACGTCTGCGGTTTGCGGCATCCCTCTATGATGTGATCCGGATCGACCATTTCCGTGGCTTTGAGAGCTATTATGCGATCCCCTACGGCAGTGAAACTGCACAGAAGGGCAAATGGAGAAAAGGTCCGAACAAGGCTCTTTTCCTTGCAGCGAAAAAGGAGCTTGGGGAGCTTCGGATCATTGCGGAGGATCTGGGCTTTATCACCGCCGGTGTCCGCCGGATGCTGAAAGCTCTGAAATATCCGGGCATGAAGGTGCTCCAGTTCGGTTTTGACTCCGATCCGTCAAATGAACATCTGCCGCATAATTTCCAGACCCCGAACTGCGTGGTCTATACGGGTACGCATGACAATGAAACGCTCTCCGGCTGGCTGGAGGCTGCGGATAAGAAAACGGTCAAGTATGCGAAAAAATACCTGCGTGTCAATAAAAAGTCCCATATTCCGGATGCAATGGTTGCATGCTGCTGGCAGAGCATCGCAGAGCTGGCAGTGGCACAGATGCAGGATTTCCTGCATGAGGACAGAAGCTGCCGCATGAATACCCCCTCAGTACTCGGCGGCAACTGGCAGTACCGCACGGAAAGTACGGACTTCACACCGGAGCTTGCAGCGTCCATCCGGAAGCTCAACCGCATCTACGGCAGAAATGTACAGGTGTCGGAAACGGAGGAGGCATGAGAAAATTACGGAAGATCGCAGCTTTTCTGACTGCATCCGTCCTCTGCATGGGGCTGCTCCCGCCGCTTTCCGCTTCGGCAGATACATGGACTCCCCTGACGGACACGATCGAATGGCAGCTTGACGAAAGCGGCACGCTGACTGTGCGTGGAACGGGCGAAATGCCGGATTTTACATGCAGCGGCTACCAGATCAAACAATCGGAACGTGCTTTTCTTCCCATGGATACGGAAGATCTTGCTCCGTGGTATACTGAAAGCTGGGAGCAGATCTGCCATATTGTGGTGGAAGAGGGCATTACACGCATTTCCGAGATGGCGTTTATCGGCTGTACCAATGCCGTATCTGCAAGCATTCCGGCATCGGTCACGACCATTTCCAATAAGGCGTTCAGCTGCTGCTACTCCATGCAGGAGGTCGATTTCGCAGCGGACAGCCAGCTGGATTATCTCGGCATGGAAACCTTTGCATATAATCACGATCTGACACAGATCACGCTCCCCGAATCCCTCACAGAGATGAGCGGTACGGCGTTTGATCATTCCAGTCTGACTTCCCTGCACATTCCGGAAAATGTAAATACGATCCATCCGCAGCTGTTCAGCTTCATGAAAAAAAACACAGAATTCACAGTCGATCCCGATAACAGTCAGTATACCGCCGTGGACGGCGTTCTCTACAACAAGCGGCAGACCATTCTCTTCCGCTATCCTGCGGCAAGGGAGCAGGATACCTTCTTTACACCGGATACTGTGCAGTCGGTCGAAGGTGCGGCATTTGCCTATACAACAAATCTCGGAATGGTCTATTTTACGGACAATGTTTTATCCTTTGCCTCCAACCTTTTCATGTACAGCAAGAGTGCGACAGCAGTACGGTTTCCGGAAGCCCTGTACAGCCTCCCGAACCAGTGCTTTGTGGGCTGCATGTCCCTGCGGACGCTCCTTCTGCCGGTGCTGCTCGGCAATGCACAGAAGGGCTTTCTGGAAACGGAACAGCTTGACGTTTACTATCCGGGCACGCAGGAGGCACTTGCAGAGATTCCGGGGCATTCTGCATTTACGCAAACCGGCTACACCCTCCACTGCAATACCACGGAGGACGACCTCATCAGTGCCGACCTTTCCGGTGACGGCACGGTCAATGCACAGGATGCAGCACATCTGCTTTCCTATGCCGCAAAATGCGGTGCGGATTTCAACGGGGGACTGATGCTCTACCAGCACAAATTCACGGACGGGCTTGTCCTCGCCCCTGCACAGTCGGGAGATGGTGCTGTACCTGCCACCCTTGTGACCGGCACAAAGGCGGATGCCTCCGATGCCGCTGTCATACTCCAGTATGCCGCCGCTGTCGGCTCGGGGTATGGGGACGGACTTGCAGCATTCCTCGACCAATAAAAAAACGGCTGCATGCCGTCAAATCAGAGCATTCTGCTCTGCCCCTTCAAGGGGTACATAAAGGAGATGTTTCTATGACAAACAACTATGATGTCATCATTGCCGGCTGCGGTGCCGCCGGTCTGTATGCAGCGATCAATCTGCCGCCGTCTGCAAGGATCCTGCTGCTGACCAAGCGTGAGCTGGGGCTTTGCAATACTGCCCTTGCTCAGGGCGGCATTGCAGGTGTGTATGACTCCCCCGATGACCGCACCTCCCTGCATGAAAACGACACCTACATTGCAGGCGGATTCCAGAACAACCCCGAAACTGTGCACATTCTCGTGGAAGAGGCGGCACAGGATATTGCAAAGATCATTTCCCTCGGTGTGGAATTTGACAGAAAGCCGGACGGCGATTATCACCGGACACTTGAGGGCGGTCACAGCAGACGGAGGATCTTCCACCATAAGGATGCGACCGGTGCGGAGATCGCCCGCAAGCTCCTTGCCCATGTGCAGACCCTCCCGAACGTGGAGATCTGTGAGCATACACTGCTCTGCGATGTGCAGAAAACCAAAACCGGATTTTCCGCACTCACCCTCTGCGGCGAGGAATACCGCACCGTGCACAGCCATTTCTTCATCATGGCGACTGGCGGTATCGGCAGAGTCTACGAATACACGACCAATTCCGCCATTGCGACCGGTGACGGCATCATGTTTGCCTATAACATGGGGGCAATGATTCGGGGACTTTCCCTCATCCAGTTCCATCCGACCGCATTCAACAACCGCCACACCCGTGAATGCTTCCTGATCTCCGAGGCAGTCCGTGGCGAGGGGGCGTACCTGCTCAACTGTGACGGGGAACGCTTCATGCAGCGGTATGATGACCGTCTGGAGCTTGCTCCCCGTGATGTGGTGTCGAATGCGATCGTGCTGGAAACACGCCGCACGGGTTCCTCGGATTTCTACCTCGATATTTCCCATAAGGATGCGGATTTCATCAAAAGCCGCTTCCCGATGATCTACAGCAATCTGCTGGAACAGGGCTATGATCTGACGAAGGACAGAGTACCGGTCTATCCGTGCCAGCATTATCTGATGGGCGGCATTCATGTGGATGCCGATGCACGCACCAATGTGGAGGGACTGTATGCCGCCGGTGAATGTTCGCACACGGGCGTGCACGGTCACAACCGCCTTGCGAGCAATTCCCTGCTGGAAGCACTGGTATTCTCCCGCCGTGCAGCAGCGGACATCGGCAGAAAGCTTGCAAAAGCACCGCAGGAATTTGCAGAAACGGCATTTGCAACCGATCCGGAGGCACCGCCCGTTCCGCACGGCATCCGCACACAGCTCCGGCATATTTTGCAGGAGAGCTATTTTGTCATCCCGAACAAGGACAAGACGCATGAAAATTTCAGCAAGGTCTGTGCGATCCTCCGTGCTCTGGAGGAAAACAACTTCCGGATCAATGCTGACTATGTTGAAGCAAAAGCAACCGCAGCCATGGCATTTCTCATTCTGAATGAAGCCATGATCGAACAGAAAGGAGCATAATTATGCAGTTATTACAGAGCTACATCGACAGCATCATCAACACCGCACTTGAGGAGGACATCCATTATGTGGATGTGACAACGGACTACCTCCTCCCCGACGGTCACACCAGCAGTGCCTACTATATCGCCAAGGCGGAGGGCGTTGTCTGCGGTCTGGACATTGCCAAGAGAGTTTTTGAGCTGGTCGGCGGCGGCGTTGTGTTCGACGCAAAGATGAAGGACGGCGACAAGGTGAAAAAGGGCGATATCATTGCAGAAATGTCCGGCGATACCAAGACCCTGCTCAAGGGTGAGCGTACTGCACTGAACATTCTCCAGCACATGTCCGGCATTGCGACAGCGACCAATCACTGTGTCGAGCTTGTCAAGGGCACAAATGCGAAGATCACGGACACCAGAAAGACGCTGCCCGGACTTCGCAGACTTCAGAAATATGCAGTGATCGTGGGCGGCGGCAGAAATCACCGCTACAATCTGTCCGAGGGTGCAATGCTGAAGGACAACCACATTGATGTATACGGCGGCATCGTACCGGCGGTAACGGCTCTGCGTGAAAAGATCGGACATATGACAAAGATCGAGGTAGAGGTGCGTGATCTGGACGAGCTGCAGCAGGCGTTGTCCGTGGGCTGTGAGCTGATCATGCTCGACAACATGAGCTGTGAGGACATGACAAAGGCGGTGGAGATCACCGCAGGACGTGCACTGCTGGAGGCATCCGGCAATGTCACGGAGGAGAATATTGCAGAGATCGCAAAGACCGGCGTGAATATCATCTCGCTGGGTGCACTGACGCATTCCGTGCAGTGCTTTGACATTTCGATGCGGTTCAACAAGTGAGGAGGGATAGGATGAAACTGCGAAACACAGCCGTTTTACTTTCCATGTTGGCTCTGCTGCTGACGGGCTGCGGCAAGGAAGAGCCTGCTGCATCCCAGACGGAGGGCACGGAGAAGGCACAGGCGGCAGGTGAAACAGAGGCAGCGACACAGGCAGCCGACAAGGGCAAGGTGCATATCAATGTGGAAACTGTGGAAATCTCACTTTCCGATCTGAAAGCACAGGACTACACGGTTCCGGTCATCATCACACTGGAGGAAAATGCCGGTGTGACATACACGGAATGGGGACTTACGATGGATGAACGCTGCACCTTTGCGGTGGATGAAGAGGCTGAAGATCTGGCGATGACGGTATACCATGCCATCAACGAGGAACAGCATTTCCTGTGGACGGCGTGGGCATCCGCCGGTGAGCCGAACACACGGACGGGCAAGCTCATGGTGCTGGATGTGACGATTCCCGAGAATGCAAAGGCTGGCGATTTCTACACCGTGGACTATGCGGACTGGTCGCTTGCTGATAAGCCCCATGTATGGAGCAGTGACGACAACAGCTGGGGCGAGAGTGAGGATGTGACATGGGTTGACGGGGGCATTCAGATCATAGAATAACAAGAAGCGGCAGCTGTACCGAACGTACAGCCGCCGCTTTTCTGATTCAGTTATTCAGCCATATATTCCTCAAGACTGCCGTTGTAGCCGGCACCGACTGCCGCAGCATACTGTAAAATGCAGGCGGAATCCTTGGTGTCCACCACATAGTCACCGTTGATGTCACCGAACACCTCCGGTCGGGTATCACCGCCGTTAATGGTATAAAACTGCACCACGGGGCTGACATTGATGTCATCCTCAAGACACGCATACTGTGCGACAAAATCGGAATGATGCAGGGACAGGCGGACTCTGTAAATATCCACGATGCTGTCCTCATAGCTGCCCTCCACATAATCCGGTACATAATTCTTCACATTCGGGAACGTATACTCGATCCCATAAAGATTACACTCTGTTCCCTGCTCCGTAGTGGCAATACCGGCACTTTCAAACAGCTGAACGACCGGATGGTAGGAATACAGCTCGTAATCCTCTCCGGACTCCAGCAGCTCATGTTCATACCAATCTGCGGGCAGACCGAACATTTCCGGCTGGGTATCGATCTCATACGGCACCTCTTTATCACAGTACACATAGAATACCACGCCATGTACACCGATATAATGCCTGAAGAATTGATAATCCGGCAGTGCGGTTTCCTCGGGCAGTGTTTCCTCTGCTTCAAACCCGTACAGCTCACAGTACTCAAGATACACATCATAGTCAGAGAGGGTGTGATAGTACAGAAAATCCTTTGCAGCTTCCTCTTCTGCCAATACCGGCATTGCCGGCAGCATCAGACAGCACAGCAGGGATGCTGTGATACGGCTCATTGTTCTTCGTGTGTTTTTCATAAAATCAACTCCTTTTCTGACAGCACTCCCGCAAGCCGGCCGGCATGTTGTTTGTGTGCTTTCACCTATATAACAATGGTGGGAGGGAAATATTGGGTGTGAGGGAGAACATTGTATGAATGCACAAAGGGCATCGAGAGAAATTGGATGTTCTGCACAAAAGAAAGGACGGTGCACAAAACACCGTCCTCTTTTCATCTTCAATTACCGCAGCTTCGCTCCGCACGGGAACGCATCATCTGCAAACATTACCTTTGCACTGCCGTCGGGCATGTCGGCTGCACAGATCATACCGCAGCTCTCTACGCCGCAGAGCTTTACGGGCTTGAGATTTGCCACGATCACGACCTTCTTGCCGATCAGATCCTCCGGTGCATACCACTGGGCAATGCCGGAAACCACCTGTCTGCCGCCCATGCCGTCATCCAGCTGGAGCCGCAGGAGCTTCTTGGACTTCTTCACCTTCTCGCATTCCAGTACCTTTGCTACACGCAGGTCAACCTTCATGAAATCGTCAAACTCGATCGGCTCGCCCTGTGCTTCGGGAGTGAAATCCGGTTCCTCCTCCTCGGCAGGGGCTGCGTTCTTGATGATCTGGTTCAGCTCCTCGATCTCCTTTTCCACGTCAATTCTCGGGAAGAGCATTTCGCCCTTGTGCACGGTCACATCCGCCGGAAGTACGCCGAATCTGCCGGCATTCTCATAGGTCACATCGCTCTCGGATGCACCGATCTGCTCCCATACCTTCGGCATTGCGGTCGGCATGAAGCAGGAAAGGAGCGTGGACGCAATACGGATGCTTTCGAGCAGGTTGTAGAGCACGCTTGCCAGTCTTGCACGCTTGCTCTCGTCCTTGCCGAGTACCCAGGGTGCGGTTTCATCAATATACTTGTTCGCTCTGTCCACCAGCTTGAAGATCTCAGCCAGTGCAAGGTTGAGCTGGGTGTTGTCCATATAGCCGTCCACCGCTTCACGGACGGAATTTGCCACGGCGATCAGCTCATCATCGAATTCGCCCGCTTCACGCTCGGTCGGAAGTGTGCCGCCGAAATACTTGTCCGCCATTGCCACCGTTCTGGACACCAGATTGCCGAAGCCGTTGGCAAGGTCGGAGTTGATGCGGTTGATCATGATCTCGTTGGAGAAAGAGCTGTCCGCACCGAGAGCCATTTCACGCAGGATGTGGTAGCGGATCGCATCGGGGCTGTAACGCTGACCAAGTACGAACGGATCAACGACATTGCCCAGAGATTTGGACATTTTCTGACCGTTGAACGTGATCCAGCCGTGCACTGCAAGGTGCTTCGGAAGGGGCAGTTCGAGTGCCATGAGCATTGCGGGCCAGATGATCGCATGGAAACGCATGATGTCCTTGGCTACCATATGGGTATCCGCCGGCCAGTACTTGCTGAAATCCTCATAGGCGGAATTCTCGTAGCCGAGGGCGGTGATATAGTTGGAAAGTGCGTCGATCCAGACATAGACAACATGCTTGTCATCGAATGTCACCGGAACGCCCCATTTGAAAGTGGTTCTGGAAACGCAGAGATCCTCCAGACCGGGCTTGATGAAGTTGTTCACCAGCTCCGTGGCACGGGTGCGGGGCTGGAGGTAATCGGTTTCTGTCAGGAGCTTCTCCAGACGGTCAGCAAAGGGGGACATCTTGAAGAAATATGCCTCTTCCTCTGCATCCACGACCTCACGTCCGCAGTCGGGGCACTTGCCGTCCTTGAGCTGGGAGGAAGTCCAGAAGCTTTCGCAGGGGGTGCAGTACTTGCCGGTGTACTTGCCCTTGTAGATATAGCCCTTATCATAGAGAGCCTTGAAGATCTTCTGCACGGATTCCACATGGTAATCATCGGTCGTGCGGATGTAGCGGTCGTAGCTGATGTTCATGTATTCCCAGAGGTTCTTGAAGATCTCAACGATCTTGTCCACATATTCCTTGGGGGTAACACCGGCTTCAGCAGCTTTCTGCTCGATCTTCAGACCATGCTCGTCCGTACCGGTGAGGAACATGACATCATAGCCCTGCATTCGGCGGTAGCGTGCGATGGAGTCACACGCAACGGTTGTATAGCAATGTCCGATGTGGGGATTACCGGACGGGTAATAAATCGGGGTGGTGATATAAAACGGTTTTGACATAGGGATTTTCCTCCTTTTTTGGATGTCCGCCGCACAAAACGGCGTTACCTCTATTATAGCACAGATTTTGGAATTTGTAAACACCCAAAAAGGAAGAAAATCGGGAAAACAGCAGAAAGCGGCATCATGCGATCCTCAGCACTGCCAGCAGGATGAGGAGGATGCCGCCGATCCATGTAAGATCACAGCGGCGGCACAGGGCGGTGCCGATCCTGCTGCCGAGCATGGTCATGACAAAGCCGAGCAGGAGCGTAAGGGCAAGGCAGGGGAGGATCTGCGGTGCGGTGAGTCCTGCTCCCAAGCCGCTTGCGAGGGAATCGACGGAAAAGGCAGCGGCAAAGGCAAAGGCTTCGCCGAGGGTGAGGACTTTTGAGCCATCCGCATCGGCGGTGGTTTCATCCAGACAGATCTGCACAACGAAGCCCAGCCAGTGCACCTGCAGGCGGTCACGCCTGCGGAAGAGCTGACGGAGCAGACCTTTGCAGAGCTGTGCAAGCCCCATCACCCCGAGGAGGAGTGCACCGCCGAAGCGGTGGAGCTGGGAGGGGAGCAGACCGGCGAGCATTTCTCCGCATAACAGGGAAAAGCCGAGAAACGCCGTTCCGACAGCACTGATGAGGAGTGCACTGCGTTTCGGGATCCGGATCCCATCCGCACTGCACCCCATTGCTGCAAACAGACTATCCACACAAACCGCCGCTGCCAGCAATACAGCCCTGATCATACAGCCACCTCACTTTCCACATTTCCATTGTATGCTGTGGAAAATGAATGGTGCATGGAGGATGGTTTCCGCATCGGCTCCCCCCGACGCAGGAGTCTTTGGAAAATCGTTTGCATCCGGTTCTATTCCCCTCGCCCCCTGCATATACTCTCAGTAACACCACCCAACAACAGGAGGAACAAGCCATGCAGGAACATGCACCGCATACCCTGATTCTCGAAAACCGCAAACAGCTTTCCCTTTCCGGTGTCACGGATGTGGACAGCTTTGATGAACGTGAGATCATACTCTACACAAAGCTCGGTGAGCTGACCATTACCGGAAAGGATCTGCACATCAACGCCGTCAATATCGAAAACGGCAATATGACCGTGGAAGGGGACATCTGGTCGGTGCAGTACGGTGACAGGGATAAACAGAATCCCCTCACCCTGCTCGGGAGATTGTTCCGATGATGCTGCGTGTCATTCCGGAAACCTTTCTCTCCCCCGAACAGCAGCTCTTCCTCTTCGGCGGCTCGTGTCTGCTGGGGATCCCGTGCGGCATGCTTTTCGACTGTTTCCGTCTGCTGCGGCGGCTCATTCCCCATCATCCGGCGGCTGTGGCAGCGGAGGACATTCTCTTTCCGGTGCTCTGCGGCATCCTGCTGACCGGATATACTTCCTCCTTTGCCGCAGGGGATTTCCGGCTGTATTACGTCATCGGCTGTACAGCAGGCTTTGTGCTCTATGAATGCACGCTCGGGAGGATCGTCATCAGCATCGGGGAAGTGCTCTGCCGCCTGCTGCGGCTGCCGTTCCGGATGCTCGGAGCTTGTTTTGCATTCATTTGTAGAAAAGGAACGACAAGATTTGTGAAAAATCCCCAAAATGAGAAAAATAGACAGAAAATGTATCAAAATCACTTGCAAGATGCCCCTGAAATAGTGTATAATAAAAATAGTATGAAAAAGAAGGTGGAAACGTATGGCAAAGCTCAAGAATAAGGACGGCAATTTCATATTCGGAATACTGATGAAGATTGCCGGTATCATTTTTGTCATCTTCTGTGTGTATTCCATTGTCAGTGCACAGAGCACGATCGCAGAAAAGGAATTGGAGCTTGCACAGATCGAAGAGGACATCGAGAGCATGAAGATGCAAAACGAAGAGTTGCAGGACATCATTGATTCGGACGACATCGGACGCTACATGGAGAAGCTTGCAGTAGAAAACAGCAGTACTTCCTATGCATATCCGGACGAACGCAGGTACTATGACACATCCCGTGACTGACAAGGTGCAGGAACGGTTGTAATTTTGAATTTAAGAAGCAGGGGGCTTTCAGTGTATGCAGCTGGAGATCGGAAAAATTTATGACGGCAAGGTAAAAGGAATCACGAATTATGGTGCTTTCGTAGAAGTACCCGTGGAGGATGGCAAGCCCATCACCGGCATGGTACATATCTCGGAGGTTGCCAATACATTTGTCAATGACATCCGTGAATTCCTGACAGAGGAGCAGGAAGTCAAGGTCAAGGTATTGCAGATCAATGAACAGGGCAAGATCAGCATGTCCATCAAGAAAGCGATGCCGGAAGAAAAGCCGCAGCAGAAGCAGCAGCAGCGTCCCCGCAGACAGGAGCGTGACCGTGGCGTAGTATGGGAACCCAAGCCCCAGAAGCCGCAGACGGAAATGACGTTTGAGGATATGATGAGCAAATTCAAGCAGAACAGTGAAGAACGCATGTGTGACATCAAGCGTAACACTGACCGCAAGAATGGCAGCCGCAGACGCTCGAAGTAATTACAGAATTGCAAAAAAGAACGCTGCTTTGCGGCGTTCTTTTTGGTGTACGGAGGCAGCGGGGCGGGCTTTGCAGTACTTTTCTGAACGAATTATCCCGAATTCCCGAAAAAACCTATTGACAAGCAATCGAAAACATGCTATAATAGTAGTAATTCAGAAAATTTAAGACATACTGGAAAAGGAGCGGAAACGTTTTATGGAAATCTATGAAATGATTTGCGGTGCTGTAGTACTGCTGCTGTCCCTGCTGATCGTGATCCTCTGTCTGATGCAGGACACCAAGACCCAGCAGAATATGACCTCTGCACTCGGCGGCGGCAGCAATGAGTCTTTCTACGGCAAGAATGAGGGCAGAACAAGAGAAGCGATGCTCCAGAAGCTCACAAAAACAATGGGTATCATTGTGTTTGTGACCATTCTGCTGATGAACATTGTGATTCCCTATATCATGACTTTCTTCACATCTGCTGAATAATGACCGCAGATCCCCCCTGTTCCACGGAACATGGGGGATTTTTCGTTTTCGCATGAAAGGAGCAATACAATATGGCAAGACATAACAAAAAACATGACCGCAGAAAAGCAAGAACAGCTGCACCGGCTGTCAGAAAAACACCGCACACATCCGGAAAAAAAGCCAGCCCCGAGGAGATCGCCTCCTGTGCCAATAAGATCCGCACATTCCTGATGCAGACCAATCAGCGGCAGCTGCCGGCGGCGGAGCTTGCAAGAAAATGCCGCAGCGGAAAATGCCCCGAGGCATTCCAGCTTGCAATGGAACAGCTCATGCAGCAGGGTGTGATCTTTGAACGCCGCAGGGGATATGCCCTCTGTGAACGCTTCGACTGCTTTCCGGCAAAAACTGTCCGGCTGGCTCGTTCGTTCGGCTTCATTGCGGACGAGGAGGGAACGGAGTATTTCGTGCCCGGCAAATTCCTGATGGGCAGCATGCCCGGCGACAGGGTGCTGGCAAGACGGCTTGAAGCAAGGAGCGAATCTCCGGAGGCGGAGGTGCTCTCCATTCTGGAAGAAACTGAAAACGCCCAGATCACGGGAAAAGTTGTACCCGGTGAGGGTGGGCTTTACTTCCTTGCGGATACCATGTCCAGCACACCGCTGCACATTGATTACCGTGAAAGCGTGCATTATGCACTCGGCGACAAGGTGCTTGCTGTGCTGACCGCAAGGGGCAGACGGCATATGGAGCATCGTGTGAAAGTCATCCTCAATTTCGGCACGTCCGACAGTGCGGAAAACTGCATGGCGGCAAAGATCGCAGGCATGGAGATCCCCGTGGAATTTCCGGCGGATGTTCTGCGTGAAGCGGAAAAATATGCAGCGGTCGGCGTGACGGCGTTTGACATGGAGGACAGGGCTGACCTGCGTGGGGAGTGCATTTTCACCATCGACGGTGCATCCTCAAAGGATCTGGATGATGCCGTTTCCATCCGCAGAACTGCAAACGGCTGGGAGCTTGGTGTGCATATTGCCGATGTTTCGCATTATGTGCGTCCGAACAGCAAGCTGGATGCGGATGCATTCGAGCGTGGCACAAGCATTTATTATGCGGACAAGGTGATCCCGATGCTGCCGCCGGCATTGTCGAACGGCATCTGTTCCCTGAACTGCGGTGAGGACAGGCTGGCATTTTCTGCGGTGATGCAGATCTCACCGGAGGGCGATCTGCTGGATGCAAAATTCAGCAAATCCGTCATCAATTCCTGTGTACGGGGTGTGTACAGTGAATGCAATGCAGTGCTGGACGGCAGTGCAGATGCTGAAATTCAGGCAAAATATGCACCTGTTGCAGACAGCCTGCGTGAGCTGGACAAACTCACGGAGGTACTGGAGCACAGACGCAGACAGAGAGGTGCACCGGAGCTGGAGAGCACGGAAACGGCAGTGATTCTGGACGAGAACGGGATCTGCATCGGGCTTGTACCCCGTGAGCGAGGACGGAGCGAATGCATCATTGAGGCGTGCATGCTGATGGCAAATCAGGCGGCGGCACGGCTTGCAAGGGAGGCAGGGATTCCGCTGGTCTACCGTGTGCATGAGGATCCTGCACCGGAACGAGTGGCAGCCCTGAAGGAAATGCTGGTGAAGCTCGGACTTCCGTGTCCGCAGTTCGAGGAAGCAACGCCCCGTGATATGCAGAAGATTCTGGAAGAGGCAAGGGACAAGAGCTGTTTCCCCGTTGTGAACAAGCTGACGCTGCGGTCGATGGCAAAGGCGAAGTACAGCCATGAACCGCTGGGGCATTTTGGCTTGGTTCTGCGGGATTATGCCCATTTCACGTCACCGATCCGGCGTTATCCCGATCTGGTGGTGCACCGCATCCTGTCGGACTATCTGGACGGGGCCGGCAAGGAATGGCTGTGTAAGCGTTACGGGCGGTTCACGGAAAATGCGGCGGAGCATTCCTCTGCAATGGAGGTGCGTGCCGTTTCCATCGAGCGTGATGCGGACGATTGTTATGCAGCAGAGTTCATGCTCTCCCATGTGGGCGAGGCATTCCACGGCATCATTTCGAGCGTGACGGATTTCGGTGTGTATGTGACATTGGACAATCTGGTCGAGGGTCTGCTGCATATTCACGATCTGCCGGAGGGCAGCTATGAGATCGAAGAGGGCTGGTATCTCAAGGAAACCTACAGCGGTCAGGAGTACCGTCTGGGTGATGAGATCGAGGTCATCTGTGCAAGGGCGGATGTGAATCTGGGGAAGGTCGATCTGGGACTGGCGTAATCGGTACAAATAAAGAGGAACTGCAAATCAGCAGTTCCTCTCAGCTTGTCGAAAAATTCATTTTGTTTCTGCATTCGCAGAAAGGAAAGACAGAATGAGCGAACAGTAAGGGGGAGTTTTTTGCAAAAAACTCCCCCTCTCTTTCAAACAGTCCACCGGACTGTTTGAAAGATTCACCC
>JAFTQJ010000102.1 GCA_017462785.1 Oscillospiraceae bacterium
CCTCTGGACTCCCACGACCTTTTTGAAAAAAGGTCGATCAAAAACTTTTGTCCTTGCCTTCGGCTTCAAAAGAGTGGTTTTCAACAGGCTGAAAATCCCCTCTGTTTGTAGAGGTTCGACTTCTTCCAAAAAAATGCTGCTGCAAGAAAGTGCAGCAGCATTCATGTTCTTATTCCTCGTCCTCAGCCTCGTCGTCTGCCTCATCATCCAGCAGTGCACGCATGGAGAGGGAGATACGGTTGCTGTCGGTGTCGATGCCTGTGATCTTAACCTGAACCTCATCGCCTACTGCAACAACGTCCTTTACATTCTCAACACGGCGGTCAGCCAGCTGGGAAATGTGGATCAGACCGTCAACGCCGTCGATGATCTGTGCAAATGCACCGAATGTGGTGATGGAAACGATCTTCGCATCCACAACATCACCTTCGCTGTAGTTTGCCTTGAACTGCTCCCAGGGGTTGTCCTCGGTCTTCTTGTAGCCCAGAGAAATTCTGTCATTCTCCTGATCCAGATCCTTGATGTATACCTTCAGTACATCACCAACGGATACAACCTGGCTCGGATGCTTGATTCTGTTCCAGCTCAGCTCGGAAATGTGAACCATACCATCGATGCCGCCCAGATCTACGAATGCACCGTAGTTTGTCAGGGACTTCACTTCGCCCTCGTATTCCTTGCCGATCTCAGCAGTTTCCCAGAACTTCACCTTAGCTGCTTCCTTCTCCTGACGCTGTACAGCCTTGATGGAACCAACTGCGGACTTTCTTCTCTGCTCCGGTACTTCCAGAACAACGAACTTTACTTCCTGACCCTTCAGACCATCGAGGGATGCCTCACGGGGCAGACCTGTCTGGGATGCGGGGATAAAGATGCGAACGCCCTCGTAGTACACGTTTACGCCGCCCTTTACGATCGCACTTACAGTTGCAGTCAGAACAGTGTTCTCTTCCTTAGCCTTTACGACCTTCTCAACACCCAGCTGCTCGTCCACTCTCTTCTTGGACAGTGCTGCTGTACCGTCCTGATCGTTTACCTTGATTACGATCAGATCGATCTCGTCGCCGATGCTTACGATATCGGACGGCTTCTTGGTCGGGTCATTGGTCAGCTCGGATACGGATACATAACCTGTCTGCTTTGTACCCAGATCCACAGTAACCTCTGTGCTGTTGATACCAGTTACGATACCCTTGACTCTTGCATTCGTATGTAACTTCTTGAAAGTATCCTCGACTGCCTGTGCAAAGTCGATATCCTCCTCTGTCATTTCCTTGTTCATCAGTTCGCTCATAGTAGTGACTACCTCCTTAATTATATACGCCGGTGTTGACGCACCAGCTGTAATGCCGATCTTCTCAGCATTGAACAGGTCTAAAGTGTTAAGCTCGTCCGCTTTCTCGATGTGGTACGTCCTGCAGTAGCAGGAGCTGACATCGTACAGCTTGACCGTATTGGAGCTGTGTCTGCCGCCGATTACGATCATACAGTCGGAGTCCGCAGCAAGTGCAGCTGCATCGGACTGCCTTGCTTCCGTCGCACTGCAAATCGTGTCGTACACAACGATATTCGGATTATCTTTAGGAAGAACCTTTAAACACTCTCCCCATAATATACTATTATACGTTGTTTGGGAAACAATTGCAAGTCTTTTCTGAAAATTTTTTTCGTTTTTTTGAAAAAAAGCATTTAGCACATTTTCATCTTTGAAAACGAAATAATTTTCGTCACAATGACCAACGATCCCCTGCACCTCCGGATGACTCTCATCACCGGCGATCAGGATGAAATAGCCCTCTGCGGTTTTTTCTGCAACGATCTTGTGGATGCGTGTCACAAAGGGGCAGGTTGCGTCGATCACGGGGTTTCCACGCTTGGCGATCTCCTCATAAACGCTTCTGCCGACACCGTGGGAACGGATGACAACGTGCTCGCCTTCACGCAGCTCGCTGACATCCTCGATGATGCGTGCACCTCGCTTCACCATATCATCCACCACGTCACGGTTGTGGATGATCGGTCCGAGAGTCGCTACCGGTTCATTGCGTTCCAGTGCACTGTAGACCATCTGCACCGCACGGTTGACACCAAAACAAAAGCCGGCAGATTCTGCAACTGTGATCTGCATCTCAGTTCATCTCCTTTTCCTTGGATTCTTCCGCTGTTTCCTGCATGGGAAGTGCCGGCGGTTCGTCCACCAGTGCACGGATGCCGTCCATGATGGGCGGAACGACATTCTTTTTGAGCGAACGGAGCAGCTCACGTTCAGTCAGTCCCTCCGCAAGTGCAAGCTTGGATGCAGGAATGGGCTTTCCGTAACGGACAACGATCTTACTGCGGAAATGGAGCTTGCCTTCAAAATTCAGTCCAACCGGAATCACGTCCGCACCTGCCTGTGCAGCGATCAGTGCAACGCCGGTCTTGCCCTTGCCGACTCTGCCATCCTTGCTGCGTGTTCCCTCGGGGAAGATCAGCAGATGGGAGCCTTCCCTGACACGGGAAATGGCACGGTCAATTGCCGCAGTATCGCCCTTTCCACGCTCCACGGGGAATGCTCCGAGTGCACGGATCAGAATGGCAAACGCCTTGTTTTCAAAAAGCTCGGATTTTGCCATGAAGCTGAAGCGACCTCTGCCGCAGATGACCACGAGCACGGGGTCTGCATAGCTGCGGTGGTTGGAGGCAAAGATGTATGCCCCTTTTTTCGGGATATTTTCACGTCCCTCCACCTTGATATTGTACCACACTGCGAATGCAATGCGGACTAAAAAAACGACCAGATGATACAGCATGCAATCACTCCTGTTACTCCATGATTTCTCGGATCATAGCGGTAATATGCTCCACGACCTCGTTGAATCCCATGTTGGTGGTATCCAGCAGCACAGCATCCTCTGCCTGCTGGAGCGGTGCGATCTCACGATGCATATCCGCATAGTCACGGGCTTCGATGTCTGCAAGGATCTACTCATAGGTCGGGCAGTCCGGCTTTTCACGCAGCTCCAGATAACGGCGGCTTGCACGTTCCTCGGAAGAGGCAGTCAGATAGATCTTGAGATCTGCATCGGGGAGCACCACTGCACCGATGTCACGGCCGTCCATGATGACATTGTTCTCCGCTGCAATCTTTTTCTGGAGATCAAGCAGAAGTGCACGGACAGCCGGCACAGCGGATACCTTGGATGCTGCCATTGTGACTTCGGGACTGCGGATGTAGTCCGTCACATCCTCACCGCAGAGAAGGACACGCTGCACGCCGCCGATGAATTTCAGCTCCACATGGATACGGGTGATCTCCTGTTCGATCTTTTCTGCCTCCAGACAGTCATTACGGACTGCATACAAACCAATGGCACGGTAAAGTGCACCGGTATCCGCATGGATGAAGCCAAGCTCGTTGGCAACGGTTCTGGAAATGCTGCTTTTGCCGGCTCCTCCGGGGCCGTCGATGGCAATGTTGACTGTTTTCATAGCTAACTCCTTTATATGTATGATATACTGGCATTTGCTGCAAGATATGCTGTTGCAAATGCGATTTGCAGGTTGAAACCGCCGGTGTAAGCATCCACATCAAGGACTTCACCGGCGAAATAAAGCCCTTTTACAAGCTTTGATTCCATCGTTTTTGGGGAAACCTCCTTGCAGAGTACACCGCCCCTTGTGATGATGCCCTCGGCAATCGGGCGTGTTCCCCTGACGGTAAAGCTGAAATCCTTCAGCACCTCGCAGATCCTGTGACGCTGTTCCTTTGTCAGGGAATTTCCACGAAGATACGGGGGAAATGCACATCTTCCGAGCATGGGGGATACCATGCCGGCAGGGACGAGCTTCCGCATGAGGGAGGGCAGCTGCTTGTTCGGCTGTGCTGCGATCTCACGCTGTAACCGCTTGTCGAGCTGTTCCATATCGAGTGCCGGCTTCATGTCGATATGCAGGGTATACAAGCCCTGCTTTTCCATATGTGCCGAAGCACTGAGCACCAGAGGGCCAGACACGCCGAAATGCGTGAACAGCATCTCGCCCAACTCCTCGTAGACGGTCTTTCCGTCACATTTCAGCCGCAGGGTGACATTTTTCAGGGAAATCCCCATCATTTCCGCACAGTCACGCTCCAACGTTTCCAGCGGTACGAGGGAGGGTCTGAGGGGGCTGATGGTATGCCCTGCCTGTGCAGCAAGGCGGCAGCCGCTGCCGTCCGAGCCGGTCGCCGGATAGGTCGAACCGCCGGCGGCAAGGATCACACGGTCGGCATGGTACTCCCTGTCACCGCATTTCACACCGTTACAGATACCCTCTGCAATGCAAAGCTCCGTGACCGTTCCGGTGATGAGCTGTACGCCCGTGCGTTTCAGCTCGTCATAGAGGGCATTCACGACCTCCGCTGCCTGATCGCTGACGGGAAATACACGATTGCCCCGTTCGACCTTCAGCCGGACTCCGAGTCCCTCAAAATACGCCATGACATCCTGCGGAGAGCAGGCTGCAAAGGCACTGTAAAGGAATCTGCCGCCGCAGGGAATGTTCTGCATGAGGGTCTCCAGATCACAGTCGTTGGTCAGATTGCAGCGTCCCTTGCCAGTGATCCGCAGTTTTTTGCCGATGACCGGATTTTTCTCGATGAGGAGAACCTCCTCTCCGGCGTAGGCTGCGTGGATCGCTGCATAGCATCCGGCTGCACCGCCGCCAATCACGATCGTCTTCATGCTTCCTCATCCTCCAGCATTCTGCGTCTGCGTGCTGCAAGAGCTTCACGGCGTTCCTGTGTAGCGGCTGCATCCACCATCCAGCCGGCATCCGTCAGCGTGAGGATGTCGCCCTCACCTGCCTCTGCCGGAAGCTCGGAAACTGCGATTTGCAGCATTTCCTCCTCTGCTTCCAGAATGGCGTAATCTCCCTCTATCCTGTCAATGATGATCATAGTTTACTCCTTAGTATCCGTTCCTGTGAAGCTGCATGTACCCGTGTCCTTGTCATAACAGAACACGACATCGCCCACATCCTTGGTAATGAGAATATTGTCCGTATGTACGCCCAGACGCTCAAGAGCCTCGGGGGTGGGATGACCATAGTCATTGCCCTCGCCGCAGGAAATGGCAGCATACTGCGGTGTCACAGCTGCAAGGAATGCCTCGCTTGAAGAGGTGCTCGCACCATGATGACCGACTTTGAGATAATCCACATCGAGATCCGCACTGGATGCAAGGATCTCCTCCTCCTCGGGTTCTTCCATATCGCCTGTGAACAGACAGGAAACATCCTCATAGTCCACACGCAGAACGAGGGAGGTGTTGTTCAGGTCATCCGCATTCTTGGACACGGGACCCAATACGGTAATGGTCGCACTGCCGAGCTGGTAGGTGCTGCCTGCCTTGGCTGCACGGAGCTTTGCACCGGTCACGTCAATACCGTCAAGGTAGCGTTCATAGGTCTTGGTGGTAGGAACAAGGGAATCCGCATAGACCGGTTCAAGCACGGTTTTCACCTTGATGCCGGCAAAGACCTTGCCATAGCCGCCGATGTGATCGGCATGCATGTGGGTCGCTGCGGCATATTTCAGCTCCTTGATATTCTGTGCTGCGAGGTAGTCGAGAATGGTCTGTGCATTGCCGGATTCGGCGGCATCAATGAGCATGGCTTCTCCGTCAGCAATCACCAGAATGCTGTCCGCCTGACCGACATTGATCATATGCACCTGAAATTCAGCATCGGAAAGGGCAAAATCACCCTGCTCCATTTTCTCGTCCTGCGGCATGAGCCGACCATTGAGGCAGGCAATGGCAAACAGAATCGTCACCACAATGGTATAGAGAAGTGATCGTTTGGATTTCTTGCTGTCATTGATGTTCGTTTTCTTCTTTGCCATATGCGTTCCCTCCAGTTCAATTCCTATCAGTTCATGTCAAACGGCGGTGCATCATCAGCAGGTACGTCTGCGGAAGGAGCATCCTCCTCCGGCTGCTGCGGAGCATCCTCCTGCTCAGGACCGCCGAGCTTTTTCTGTCTGCGTTCTTCATACTGCATTTTGGAGAGCAGGACACGGCGGGGCTTTGCACCCTCATATGGACCGATGACGCCCATTTCTTCCAGCTCATCCATGATTCTTGCGGCACGGGCATAGCCCAGTTTCAAACGTCTTTGCAGATTGCTGGTGGAAGCCTGTCCTGCATAAACAACGACCTCGATCGCCTTTTCGATCAGTTCTGCATCGCCGTCAAGCTGGCTTTCCGGCTCACCGCCGCCTGCATTTTCATCCGTCTTGGAAGCAGCGATCTGCTCGACTGCCTGAATGATGGATTCATCATACTCGCTGACGGATTCCTTTTTCACGAAGCTGACCACTCGTTCGATCTCCTGCGTGGAAACATAGCAGCCCTGTACACGGATGGGTTTGAGCTGACCGTTCGGCAGGTAGAGCATATCACCGTTACCGAGGAGCTTTTCTGCACCGCCGGTATCGAGGATGATGCGGGAGCTGATCTGCTCCTTTACATAAAGTGCGATTCTGCTGGGGATATTCGCCTTGATCAGACCGGTGACAACATCCGCTGTCGGACGCTGCGTGGAGATGATCAGGTGCATGCCGGCAGCTCGTGCCATCTGTGCCAGACGGCAGATGGAGTCCTCGACTTCCTTGGAGGATGCCATCATCAGGTCTGCCAGCTCATCAATTGCAATGACGATCTGGGGCATGTGCTCCAGCTCCGGACGCTCCTGACAGAGCCGGTTGTAATCGGTCAGGTCACGCACACCGTTTTCTGCAAAGGTGCTGTAACGCTTGAGCATTTCCTGCACCGCCCAGTTGAGTGCACCTGCCGCCTTTTTGGGGTCGGTGACAACGGGGATGAGCAGGTGGGGAATGCCGTCATACACACGGAATTCTACGATCTTCGGGTCGATCAGGATCAGCTTGACCTCGGAGGGCTTGGCATGATACAGAATGCTCATGATGATGGAATTCGTGCAGACGGACTTACCGGAACCGGTGGTGCCGGCGATGATCATATGGGGCATCTTGGCAATATCGCCAATGACAACATTGCCGGCAATATCCCTGCCGACCGCAAACGCCAGCTTGCTCTGTGCATCCCTGAACTGCTGGGATTCGAGGATCTCACGCAGGGAAACCTTGTCCTTCCGTGCATTCGGCACCTCAATGCCGATCGCAGGCTTGCCGGGGATGGGAGCTTCGATACGCACACTCTCCGCTGCAAGGCTCAGGGCAATGTTATCCGCAAGGGTGGTAATGCGGTTGACCTTGATGCCGGCTTCCGGCTGGATCTCGTAGCGGGTAACGGACGGACCTCTTGCGGCATGGGTGATCTCGACATTGATGTGGAAGCTTGCGAGCACCTCTTTCAGGCGTTCGCCACGCTCCTTCTTTTCTGCGAGGGCTTCAGCGGATTTGCCGTAGCTCTCGCCCTTGCACAGGTAGCGGATGGGGGGCATGTGGTAGTCCTCCTGTGCACCCTCAGCCTCTGCCTGCTGTGCGACCTCAACGGCAATTTCGGTCACTGCCTCCTGCCGCTGTTCTTCCTTGGTTTTCTTACGCTGCTTTCCGGATGCCTGACGCATCATCTCTTCCAAAGCAGCGTCCTGTGCATTAACGGCTTCTTCCGTTTCTCCCCTGCCCTGCCGCATCAGCTCTTCAAGTGCTGCATCCTGTGCCTCTGCTTCCGCATCGGCAGCAGCTTCTGCCTGTGCTTCAGCGATGATGTCCATCAGGGCTTCATCAGTTTCTGTGATGGTTTCCTCCGCCTGTTCTTCTGTGTGCTCTTCCTCAGTTTCATCACCAAGCGGCACATCCATTATGAAGTCCTCCATGCCAAGTCCGGCGTGGGGTGTTTCTGCAAGGGCGATCGCTTCCATGTAGGATTCGGTCTGTACCTCGATCGCTTCCTCCACTTCCTCATAGCTTTCCAGCTCCTCTTCCTCGTCATACTCCTCATGCAGCATCTGCCAGAGGTTGCGGAACGGGGTACCGAGGAGGTGCAGGAATTCCGTGAGCGTCTTTTTGGACAGGAACATGCCGCAGACAAACATCATCAGGATGATGATGATCTTGGCACCGATGTCGCCGGCAAGATTGAGCAGGGGCATGGCGATCAGTGCACTGACCATACCGCCGCCGCTCCACGCAAGTCCCTCTTCATAGAGCATCTGGATGCCGGAACCGAAGCTGTACTCCAGCAGCCGTCCGCCGCCGAAGAACATAATTTCAAGAAATGCACAGACAAATGCAACCAGAAGCAGACCATTTCCGACCTTCCGGAGCACCTTCTGCGGTTTTTCATCCTTATCGAGCTGCCATGCAATATAACCGAGCATGGGCGGAATGCCCAGCAGGGGCAGACCGAAAAAGCCTTTGAGTACCTTATGTACCTCGTACCATGCAGAGCTGCCCTGAATGAGGGACACCATCAGGAGAAGAATCGCCGCTGCAAACAGCACGATCGACCATTTATGGTTGTCGGGGCAGGTTTCTTCCTTCTTCTCCTCTTCCTTTTTCTCTTCTTTCTTGGGTTCTTCTACTTTTTTCTTTGGTGCATTGCTCTTTTTTTCGTCAGCCACTCTTAACTCCTTTCTTCCGGATGACTGCTCCGGTCAACGATGGGGAGTATCAGCGTACCAGATCTGCAACACCGAAGCCGATCACAACCAGACCGAGCAGCAGTGTGTACGCTGCAAAATACTTGAACTTATTGGATTTCACCAGCAGATCCACCATGCGGATCGCCAGCACGCCCACAACTGCGGCAACGACAAAGCCGACCATGTACAGGGGAAGCTCATTCCACGGCATCACACCGGCGGAAATGGCATCCTTGATCTCGACCAGACAGCCGGCAAGGATGGTGGGGATACCGAGCATGAAGGAATATTTCACGGCAGTATCACGGTTCATGCCTGCAAACAGACCGCTGCAGATGGTGGAGCCGCTTCTGGAAATACCGGGGAACAGGGCAATTGCCTGAAAAACGCCGACTGTGAGAGCTTCCTTCCATGTCAGATCCTTGGCTTCCTTTTTGCCGGTCACGCATCTGTCGGAGAGGAAGAGGATCACGGCGGTGTAGAGGAAGAAGCAGCCGAGTGCGATCAGATAGGTCTGTGCGATATGCTCGATCCAGTCACGCAGGAAATAGAACGGCACGAGTATCACAAGCGAGAGAAGCAGCATCACGATCATGCGGCGTTCGGGGTTTTTGAGTCCCTCCTTGAACAGTTTGCCTGTGAACAGATCCTTTGCCATGCTGCACAGCTCCAGAACGAGTGCCTTGACCGTGCTCCAGAAAGCGATACAGATCGCAAGCAGTGTGCCGAGGTGGAGGAATGCAGAAAAGAGAAAGCCTGTTTCACTCTCCGCATTGCCGGTCAGATGGGCATAGAGCATCAGATGGCCGGAGCTGGAAACGGGCAGAAATTCTGTTAATCCCTGAATGATTCCCTGAATGATTGCGTCGAAAATTGTCATATGTGTTCCTCCTGTGTGTATGTACAGTGCCCTGCGGCACTGGTGATTCAGGCATCCGGATAGCGTGCTTCGCCGGTTTCGATCAGCTCATACAAGCCCTCGATGGCATCGGAAAGGCTGCCGAGCTGGTCGATCAGTCCCATATCCACCGCCTGCTGACCGGATACCACTGAGCCGACATCCGTTGCAAGCTCCTCGGTATTCATCATCAGGCTGCGGAACTGTTCTTCACCGATATTGCTCTGCCTTGTCACAAAATCAATGATCCTGTCCTGGATCCGGTCGATATAGGAAAGGCTCTGCGGTACGCCGAGCATCATGCCGTTCATCCGCACAGGATGGATGGTCATGGAGGCTGACGGGACGATATAGGAACGCTTTGCACTGACGGACAGCGGCACACCGATGGAATGTCCGCCGCCGACTACGAGGGATACGGTGGGGGTTTTCATGCCTGCGATCAGCTCCGCAATGGCAAGACCTGCCTCCACATCACCGCCGACGGTATTGAGGATGATGATCAGTCCCTCAATGCTCCTGTCCTGCTCGATCGCTACGAGTGCCGGAATGATATGCTCATATTTGGTCGTTTTATTCTGGGAGGAGAGCACATAATGCCCCTCCACCTGCCCGATGACGGTCAGACAGTGAATGAGGTGCTTTGCATTCTGGGGCTGCACACTGCCGGTCTTTTCGATCAGCTCCTGCTCATCGAGCTGCTGCTCCAGTGCACTCTCATCCTTTTCCTGTGTTTCATCAGGTTTCCCCTCTCTCGGGGGATTGTATTCTCCGCAGTTTTCACGCATGATTGTTTCCATCCTTTCTGCATATTCTGTAATATGAACAGTATGTCAGAAATGGGGAGAAATATGCATCCTGCGTGTGAATACACTTACTTTTAATTATACCACATTTCAGGAATATGTCAAGAGTCATTTTGCAGAAAGACCGAAATTACGCAAGAATTATTTTTATGCATGCACCGCAGATTCTGACGGATTCCGACCTGTGTTCTGTGCTACAATAGAAGCACAAAACCACCAACAGAAAGGATGTATCAGCTTATGAAACTGCATTACGACATTGACAGCTCCTGCCTGACTGCGGTGCTCGACGGTGAGATCGATCATCACATTGCAGGTATGGTGCGGATGGAGGTTGACACCGCCATCTATGCTCACTCTCCAAGAACCCTTGTGCTTGATTTCGGGAATGTCACCTTCATGGACAGCTCCGGTATCGGGCTGATCATGGGACGCTACAAGATCCTCCAGCCGCTGGGCGGCACCATCATCCTGCTGCGTCCTGCTCCGCACATCGGACGCATTCTCCGGCTTGCCGGCATGGAACGGCTGGCAGAGATCCGGCAGGAACTGGGAGAGGGGGCGATGCAATGAAGATCCTGAACGAATTCAAATGCACCTTCCCTGCGAATTCTGCAAACGAGGGACTTGCCCGTGCAACGCTTTCCGCATTCCTCATTCAGGCTGACCCGACTGCACAGGAGCTTGCAGATCTGCGGACGGTCATCTCCGAAGCGGTCACCAATGCCATTGTGCACGGCTACCGTGGCACAACGGGCGATATTACCGTATGCCTGCGGCTTCTGCCGGAACGGGTGATCTACATCAAAGTGACGGACAAGGGCTGCGGTATTCCGGATGTGCAGAAAGCAATGGAACCGCTGTATACCTCCGCACCTGAGGAGGACCGTGCAGGACTTGGCTTTGCGATCATGCAGACCTTTACAAGCTCGCTCCGTGTACGGAGCATTGCAGGGCACGGCACAACGCTCATCATGCGGCGGCAGCTCGGAGTGAAGCATGAAGAAGGCTGACAGCAGTTCACCGAAGCAGGCACTGCAAATTGAAGATCATCTGGGTCTGGTACATATGTGTGCCGGACGGTTCCGCAGCAGGGGTATTCCCTATGAGGATCTCTATTCTGCCGGCTGTGAGGGGCTTGTCAAGGCTGCCAATGCCTTTGATACGGAGCGTGGCGTGCAGTTCTCCACCTATGCCGTTCCGGTCATTCTTGGCGAGATCAAGCGGTTATTCCGTGACAGCGGAACGGTGCATGTGTCACGCAGTCTGCGGGAGCTTTCAATGCGTGTGCAGAGGATCCGTGAGCAGATCCTGAAAGAAACCGGCGAGGATCCGCCCATCAGCGTCCTTGCGGAGAAAGCGGAGGCAAGTGCGGAGGACGTTTCCCTTGCCCTGTGTGCATGCAGTCCGGTGGTATCACTGACCGCACCGGAGGAGGGCGAGGGACAGATCGACATTGCAGTGGATGCACCGGACGAGAGCATCAGCGACCGGCTGGCACTGCGGCAGATGATGGCAACGTTGGAGCCTGCCGACCGGATGCTGCTGGAATACCGGTACTACCACAGTCTGACGCAGGTGCAGACCGCCCAGAAGCTTGGAATGACGCAGGTGCAGGTGTCAAGGCGGGAAAAAAAGCTCCTGCTTTATCTGAGGCAGGAGCTTCTGAGGTAGGGATCATGTCAGCACACACCGGAACGCCGTTGGAAGAGAATAGGTTTCCTCCAGCTCCTGCGGCGATGCCCAGACAAACTCGGGACTCTCGGCGGCACATTGCAGGAACACGCCACGCAGCTCCCATGTGATATGGGTGAAAACATGGCGGCGTTCCACGGTTTTTTCTGCCTGCTGCGGCTTTACGCCCCATTTTTCACAGAACTGCACAGCCTCCTGCACCTCCAGAAAGCCCTCTGTATTGGGCAGCTCCCAGAGAGAGGCGAGCAGTCCTTTTCCCTTTCGTCTGCGAATGGCGACCCTGCCGCCGCACTGAAGAACGAACACAGTCCGTTCCTCGGTGCGGCGGTTGATTTTTTTCTCACGCACGGGGAGCATGTCCGTACTCCCCTGCTGCCTTGCCATGCAGATGCCGGCAAGCGGACATGCACCGCAGTGCGGTGCACCGTTCGGCACACAGACCATCGCCCCAAGCTCCATGAGTGCCTGCGTAAGCATGCCGCAGTCGGCATGGGGATAGACCTTTCGCAGCTGGGCGGTGATACCGGCTTTGCACTGCGGTGAGAGGATGTTCCGGTAGTCCTCCTGCAATCTTGCCATCACACGCAGGACATTGCCGTCCACGGCGGGTTCCGGCAGTCCGAAGCAGATGGAGGAAACTGCACCGGCGGTATAGTCGCCGATGCCGGAGAGCTTCCGGATGCTGTCATAATCCTGTGGAAACTGTCCGCTGTGCTCCGTCATGATCTGCACGGCGGCTTTCTGCATATTCCGGACACGGTTGTAGTAGCCAAGTCCCTCCCAGAGCTTGAGGAGCCTGTCCTCGGGGCATTCTGCCAATGCCTGCACATCGGGCAGGGCATCCAAAAAACGCTTGTAATAGCCCTTGACTGCCTCCACCCTCGTCTGCTGGAGCATGATCTCGGACACCCAGACATGGTACGGTTCCCCGTCCTTTCTCCAAGGGAGGTCACGCTTGTGCAGAGGATACCATGCAAGGAGTGGAGCGAGCATTTTCATCGGTATTTCAGCCTTTTCTGCGTCGATCTTCCTCATGCGGCAGACGAGCTTTTCATAGATGGGGAGCATCTGCAGTTCGGTGCAGTGCTTTGCGATGTCCTGCGTATCCAGCCACATGACATTGCGGTTTTCGTCCGGTTTATCGGCAATTTTCTGCTGTTTCGGAGCGATCAGCCCATAGGTGACATTGTAATGCAGGTGGGGGGCGACCGGTTTACCGTGCTTTTCGTGGGGCGGCACGGGGAGGATGTCGATGGAGAGAATGCGGCGGCTCTGGGGGCAGATCTGCGTCACGGAGGTTTCCTCCCTTGCTTCACGCAGGGCGACTCCGAGCAGGTCGTCCTCCCCGTCCGCATGTCCTCCCGTCCAGCCGACGGACTGGTAGATGAGGTGGTATGCCATAAGCGTTTCACGCAGGTCCGGGGACAGGATGAAGCCCGAACAGGTGATATGTCCGGCTGGGCAGTCACGGTCAAGGAGCCTGGTTCCGTGCACTTGGAGCAGAGTGAGCAGCTCCTCCTTTGCAGCGGATTCCTCCGCTGTATACGGCTGAAAGCTCTGAATTTCGGTAATCAATCGTTCTGACATCTTTTCCTCCCTGTTCAGCAAAGCCCATCCCGAGCAGGATGGGCTTTTGGGTTATTGCTGTGAATTATATTCTGCAAGCATGTCACTCACTGCATATTTTTCACATTCGTGGCGATTCGGACGGCTCATAAGATGCTCCATGGAAAGGCTGGAATGCCCTTTTTCAAACAGCAGCTCATAAAGCTCCTCGGTAATGGGCATGGTCACACCGAGCTTCTTGGCGAGTGCGTGAGCGACCTCGCAGCAGTGGTAGCCCTCGACCGTTCCCACCTGACGCACGGCTTCCTCGGGGCTTTTGCCCTGACCGATGAGGATACCGGCTCTGCGGTTGCGGCTGTGCATGCTGCAGCAGGTCACGATCAGATCGCCGATGCCCGTCAGTCCTGCGAAGGTTTCGACCTTTGCACCCATTGCAACACCGAGGGCGGTGATCTCGTGGATGCCTCTGGTCATGAGGGCTGCCTTGGTATTGTCACCGAAGCCCAGACCGTCACTGATGCCGCCTGCAAGTGCAATGATGTTCTTCATGGCACCGCCCAGCTCACAGCCGATCACGTCCGCATTCACATACAGGCGGAACGTGGGAGAGGTAAAGATGTCCTGAATGTACTCAGCATATTTCACATCCGTGCTGGTAACTGCAACGGTGGTCGGGATGCCCAGTGCAAGCTCCTCAGCATGGGAGGGACCTGTCAGGACAACAATGGGATTCTGCGGAAATTCCTCCGTGAGCACCTCGCTCATCCGCTTGAAGGTGCCTGCCTCCAGACCCTTGGAGGTATTGACAACAACGGTTTCCGGCTTCATATGAGGAGCCGCCTCCCTTGCCACATTGCGGACGAACTGTGTCGGGATGCCGACCAGTACGACATCCTTGCCGCTGACTTCGGAAATGTCCGCAGTCAGGCGGATCTCCTGCGGGATTTTCACGCCCGGAAGCTTGCCGGAAAGCTCCCCCGTGGTGCGGATCTCGTCGATCTCTGTCTGGAATTTTGACCATACAGTGACCTGATGACCCATCGTATGACACATGATGGCGAGGGCAAGACCAAAGCCGCCCGAGCCGAGGATGGTAATATCTGCCATAATTCTGCTCCTTTCTTTTGTTGAGATGTATTCGTTTATCAGTTAGTGCCGTGAAAGCCGGATTCATTACAAAAATTATATGTGAAATTTTGTGTGTCTATACTATAGAAATGCCCTGCATGGTGCAGGGCATTTGAAATTATGACTGTGTTTTGGGCTTTTTGCTGCCAAACTTGTTCTCCGTTCCGTTTTTCAGACGCTCAATATTGCTGCGGTGCATCCAGATGATGACCGCTGCCATCGCTGCTGTCAGCAGGAAATGCATCACGAGCCGCCATGTATCATAGCCGTCCCAGCGGATATACTGCGAAACTACCGTGACAAACGGTGCACATGCGGTCGCAATGATGGAGGAAAGGCTCACATACTTCGAGAAAATGAGGATCACGGCGAAAATGCCGATCAGAATGCAGAACACTCTCCAGTCCAGCACAAGGAAGATGGACACGCCCACGAGTACGCCCTTGCCGCCCTTGAAGCCGTAGTACAGCGGAAAGACATGACCGAGAATGGCGGTCAGACCTGCCACATAGCCGATGAAATAGACATCGTATTCCGAGCCCATGATCGCCTGTGCGACCAGATCACGGCTCAGGAGCACGGCAATGACACCCTTTCCGAGGTCGCCGATCAGTGTAAAGAGGGCACAGAGCTTGCCGAAGCAACGCAGGGTATTGGTCAGACCGGCGTTGCCGCTGCCGAATTGACGCACATCCTCGTGCTTCAGCAGGCGGACGACGGTAATGGCAGAATTGATGCTGCCCATCAGGTAGCCGATCACAGCGGCAATGACAATGGATAAAATCAGTTTTCCTATCATGCAGTCCCTCCGTTATGCATCATTGCGGTTGCGTTCACGGATGATGAAGCGTACCGGAGTACCCTCCAGCCCGAAGGTCGTGCGGATCTGGTTCTCGATATATCTCTGGTAGGAGAAATGGAAGAGGTCGGCACGGTTTACGAACATGACGAACGTCGGGGGCTTGGTGGAAGCCTGTGTCATATAGTAGATCTTGAGTCTGCGTCCCTTATCGGACGGGGGCTGCACTCTTGCGGTCGCATAGGCAAGCACGTCATTGAGCATACCGGTGCTCACACGCAGGCTGTTCTGGTCTGCAACGAACTTGATCATCTCAAAGAGCTTTTCCACACGCTGTCCGGTCTTTGCGGAGATGAAAATGAACGGTACATAGGACATGAAGCTGAAATCTTCTTCCAGTCTTGCACGATATTCCTGCATGGTCTTGTCATTCTTTTCAATGGCATCCCACTTGTTGACTGCTACGATGCACGCCTTGCCCTGTTCATGGGCATAGCCTGCAACCTTGGAGTCCTGCTCGGTAAAGCCCGTGGTTGCGTCGATCATGATGACGCACACATCGGAACGATCCACTGCCATATAGGCACGGAGCACGCTGTAATGCTCGATTTTCTCTGTGATCTTGGACTTTTTGCGGATACCGGCTGTGTCGATAAAGACAAATCTGCCTTCCTCACGCTCGATGATGGTATCCGTTGCATCTCTGGTCGTGCCAGCCATATCGGAAACGATCACACGCTCCTCACCGGCAATGCGGTTGATGAGGGAGGATTTGCCTGCATTCGGCTTGCCGATGACAGCTACACGGATATCGTCTTCGGCGTAGTCGTCCGCATCATTCTCGGGGAAGTGGGAGATCACTTCATCGAGCATATCACCGGAACCGTGACCATGCACGGAGGAAACCGGATAGGGATCGCCCAGACCGAGGTTATAGAATTCATAGACCTCCATGGGAGTTTCGCCCAGATTATCGCACTTATTGACACAAAGCACGATCGGCTTTCCGCTTTTCATGAGCATGTCCGCAACAGCGTAGTCATTGGCAGTCACGCCGCTTCTGACATCGGTGACAAAGATGATGACATCCGCATGGTCAATGGCAAGCTCCGCCTGCTGACGCATGAGAGTGAGCATCCTGTCATCCTCTTTCGGTTCAATACCGCCCGTATCGACCAGCATGAACTTGCGGTTACGCCATTCGCATTTGGAATAGATACGGTCACGGGTCACACCGGGAGTATCCTCCACGATGGACAGCCGCTGTCCGATGAGTTTATTGAACAGTGTGGACTTTCCGACATTCGGTCTGCCTACAACTGCAACGACTGGAAGTGCCATAGTTATCTCCTCCTTTTAATACACGATACCAAGAATTGCGTCCAGCAATTCATAGCCATCATTGGCGGTCAGGCGGATTTTTGTCTGTAGTGCTTCTTCCACCTCGCCGATGGTCACATCATCCAGAAAGACATCACTGTCACGCCGGATCATGCTCGATGAGAGCAGAAGCTCATCCCCGAGATCCTTCCCTTTGAGCTGGGCGATCAGATCCTGACCGGTAATGAGTCCTGTCACAGTGATACGCTCCCCGAAGAAGTCATTCCGGATGGGAATGACATTGCAGGTCAGCCCCTCCCACTGTTTCTCCGCCTTTTGGGTGAGTGCGGAAAGGAACGCATGGGGTGCATATCCTGTGGCGATCGTCACCTTTCTGGGCAGGTGTTCCGGTTCTGCGTCCTCAAGTGCGGCGTCAAATTCATCCGCCAGAGAACGGAGCATGCCCACGCCGTTTTCATACTGGGGGTAGCCCTCATAATCATCGCCGCCGGGAAGCTCACGCTCGGCGAGCAGGAAGAATTCATCCGAGGGGAAAACCGTGCGTGTGCCGTATTTTTCGAGGAATTGCTCCTGAAATTCTGCAATCAGGTCGAGTGCCTGTGCAGCGGTTTCCTTGGTAAAGGGAACCAGCGGATACAGACCGTCACGGTATTTGGACAAGCCCACCGGCACAACGGCAACGCTCTGCAAATTGGGCATCATCCTGCCGAAATCGGTCAGCGTTCTCCGCAGCTCGTCCCCGTCATTCAGGGTAGGACAGAGGACGATCTGACAATTAAGCTGGATGCCTGCTTCTGCCATCTGCCAGAGGTAATCGAGCTTTTCGCCGGCGAAGCGGTTGTGCATCATCCTGCACCGCAGCTCAGGGTTGGTGGTATGCACGGAAACATTGATATTAAGCCGCATGCGGATGATGCGGTCAATGTCCTCCTGCGTCATATTGGTGAGGGTAACATAGTTGCCCTGCAAAAAAGAAAGGCGGGCATCATCATCCTTGAAATAGAGCGTTTTCCGCATGCCGGGCGGCATCTGGTCAATGAAACAGAACACGCATTGGTTACGGCAGGACATCTTCTGATCCATCAGATAGCTCTCGAATTCCAGACCGAGGTCATCATATTCATCCTTGCAGATGACACGTTCAAAGCGTTCGCCGCTGCGTTCGAGCACCAGCTGCACCTGCGTTTCAGCCGCATAGAACATGTAGTCGAGCACGTCACGCACATCATGTCCGTTCATGCTGACCAGAATATCGCCGTCAGCAATGCCTGTTCTGTCTGCGGGTGATCCTTTGACCACGCCAGTGATTTTAACCATAGCCGCCTCCTTATTTAGAATGGGGGACGCACTGCGGAAAGGCTTGCCTCTCCATTCCCTCGCTTCGCTCAGTCATTCCGGGCAAGGGCAGTGCTTTCCCCCATACCCCCCTTGCCCAGAATGGGGGACGCACTGCGGAAAGGCTTTCCTTTCCACTCCCTCGCAAGCGGCGAACCGCCGCTGGTGAGCTGCCTCCCAATGCACCTTCGGTGCAAAGGTCGGCAAAAGTTTTGCTTTCCCACACATAAAAACGGAGAGAAGTATGCTGCCTCTCTCCGTCCGCCGTATTGCATTATCCATGCAGAATGCCGCAGAATTTCCGTAAAAACTCTTATTCAGCATCCATCTTCAGAACTTCTACACCCTTGTAGAATCCGCAGTTCTTGCAAACCTTGTGCGGAGCCTTCAGCTCGCCGCAGTGGTCGCATTTGCTCATTGCCGGAACTTCCAGCTTCCAAACAGCACTGCGTCTCTTGTTCTTTCTTGCCTTGGACGTTTTTCTCTTCGGTACAGCCATTTTGGCACCTCCTTACAGCCGATTCACATCGGTTATTCACTCATACAATCACAATCATTCTCATTCCTGTCACAGCCGCACACAGGACAAAGTCCCTTACAATCCTCCCTGCACAGCAGCTTGGACGGCAGCTCCAGCAGCAAATCAGAAATTGCAATTTCTGCTGCATCAATGCTCTCTGCTTTTGCGACAACATAGTGTTCCTCTTCGTCCTCCGACTGAAGCTCACGGACTACCGTGTGCGTTGTGTCATAGGCGAAATCCTGCACTGTTTCTTTCAAGCAGCGGTCACATGTGACAAGCAGGGAAAAAGCAATATGCATCGTTAATGTGACAACACCGGCACGGTTTTCGATCTTCCCTTCCACATTCACAGGAGTGGAAAACACATAGCCATGCACCTGTTCCAGACGATCCTCGGGGATGGAAAACGACGCTTCCATGGACGTTCCGGGGATGTTCAGCACATTTTTGATCTTCATCAGCATAACATATTCCTCATTCTCAGAGCATCACAAATTATATTATAGCGAATAACCGCCAATTTGTCAAGCCCTTTTCCAAAAAATCAGAAAAATACACGAAAACCGGCAGCGGAAAGCCGCCGGTTTCGGATAATTCTCAGATATTTCCGCTTACAGATACTTTGTTACGGATTCCGGCAGCTCGTCGTTATTGGCAGATACAGTGAAAGTCACCTTGGTATCGTTGCCTGTGAGCTTAGCCAGCTTGTCGAGCATTGCACCCAGAGCGTCGAAATCAGCACCGCCGATCTTCAGAATGCCGTCAATGAAGATCTCCTTGATGTCGTAGTTGCCTGCGAGCATGCCTGCGATGAAGCCGTAGAAATTGTCATAGCCGGCAATATCAAACTGCTCAACGCCTACCCAGCGAACCTTGTAGCTGATGGAACGGCGGAGTGTTTCGCCCTTTTCCACGCAAACGAGGCAGCCATTGGTCTCAGCAACAGCTGTGTTGATATTTTCGATCAGGATCTTGGTCTTGCCAGTACCCTTTCTTCCGGTAATCAGTTGGATCATAAGTAAAACTCCTTTCAATGCCTTGCGGCAATTGTTAACATTTCTATATCACTGCCGGAAAGCGGAGCCATCCGGCAGAAGATAACATTTTTCACAAATCAGCCGTTGAGCTTTGCTTCGAGGGCTGCCTTTGCACCTTCATAGCCGGGCTTGCCGAGCAGTGCAAACATGTTTGCCTTGTAGCTCTCAACACCGGGCTGGTTGAACGGGTTTACACCCAGAACATAGCCGGAAACTGCACATGCCTTCTCGAAGAAGTAGATCAGCCAGCCAAGGCTCTCCTCGGTGGTATCCTCAACCTCAAGGATGATGTTCGGAACGCCGCCCTCGGTATGTGCGAGGATGGTTCCCTCCAGTGCCTTGCGGTTGACAACGGACATGTTCTGGTTGGTCAGGAAGTTCAGACCATCCAGATTCTCTGCATCGTCCTCAAGATAGAAATCCTGCTTCGGCTTCTTGATGTCCACAACGGTCTCAAACATCAGGCGTGTACCCTCCTGAATGTACTGACCCATGGAGTGCAGGTCGGTGGAGAATACAACGGATGCCGGGAAAATACCCTTGTTATCCTTGCCCTCGCTCTCACCGAACAGCTGCTTGTACCACTCGGACATCATGGTGAAGCTCGGCTCATAGGAAACGAGCAGCTCTGTGGACTTGCCCTTTCTGTAGAGGATGTTTCTCAGTGCAGCATACTGGTAGCAGTCATTCTCCTCGAAATCAGCCTCATATGCCTTCTGTGCCTTTGCAGCACCCTCCATCAGCTTGTCAATATCACAGCCTGCTGCTGCGATGGGGAGCAGACCTACTGCGGTCAGAACGGAGAATCTGCCGCCGACATCATCCGGAACCACGAAGGTTTCGTAGCCCTCAGTATCGGACAGTTCCTTGAGTGTGCCCTTTGCCTTGTCGGTAGTTGCGAAGATACGATCCTTAGCACCCTCCTTGCCGTACTTGTCCTCCACGAGCTTCTTGAATACACGGAAAGCCAGAGCCGGTTCGGTGGTTGTGCCGGACTTGGAAATGACATTGACAGAAATATCCTTGCCTTCACAGATGGACAGCACCTCGTTGAGATAGGTGGGGTTGATGTTATTGCCCACATAGTAGATGTCGGGGGTATCCTTCTTCATGCTGTTGTAGAACGGAGATTTGAGCAGCTCGATTGCAGCTCTTGCACCGAGATAGGAACCGCCGATGCCGATCACGATCAGAATGTCAGAATTCTGCTGGATCTTCTTTGCAGCTGCCTTGATGCGTGCAAATTCTTCCTTATCATAATTGGTGGGCAGATCCAGCCATCCAAGGAAATCGCTGCCCAGACCTGTCTTGTCATGCAGTGTCTTTGCAGCAGTCATAACCTGCTCCTTGATGCCAGCCAGCTCATGCTCACCAACAAAACCATTCAGATATTTCTTGTTCAGTTTCAATGCCATAGCAAACGCCTCCACATATAGATAGTCTATTGATTATATCATACTATAAAACCGGAAAATTTGCAAGCATCTTGTGCACGTTTTATTAAATATTGTTTAAAACGTTGATTTTCACAATCTTTTTTAGTGCATTTTGACGAAGTTCAGAGAGTACTGCGGACAGCATTTCTGTTTTCCTCCGACATGGCATAGAGTAAAGCAGGAGGTGCGTTATGAAATGGAATTTTATGGGACTTCTTTTTGGGGAATGCAAAGGGCGGCAATTTTCAAAACCTTTCAGGCTGTACGCTTTGGGGATGGTTTTCTGCATGCTGTTCACCATGATGCCGATGCCCGTACATGCGGAAAGTACTGCGGATGCGGTGCTTCTGGCGGAGGCACGGACAGGGGCAGTGCTTTCGGAGGAGAATGCGGACACGGTGCTTCCGGTCGGGTCGCTTGCAAAGCTCATGACGGCATATCTGACGGCAAGGGCGATGGAAAACGGCGAATTGACGAAGGAAACCGTCATCACTGCCGGAGATGCGGTAACGGGCATCAAGGGGGCGGTCATCTGGCTGGAAGCGGGCGACAGCATCACAGTGGATGAACTGCTGATGGGCATGCTGGCAGGAAATGCGAACGATGCGGCGGCGGTGCTGGCGGTGCGGCTTTCCGGAAGTACGGAAGCATTTGTCATGGACATGAATGCTGCGGCGTTTGATCTTGGCATGCGGAACACGCATTTCACCTCACCGCAGGGTTATGACGATCCGCTGGCATACTCCACAGCACGGGATATGGGAAAGCTCGCCTGTGCATTGCTGGAACATGAAATCCTCCTTCCCTATCTGACCACATGGAGAACCTTCATCCGTGGGGAGAGCGTGGAGATCGTGAACGAAAACACGCTGACACGCACGATGGAGGGCTGTCTTGGCATGAAAGCTGCACATTCGGAGGATGCCGGGCAATGCCTGATCGCCGCCTGTGAACGTGACGGGATGGTGTGTGCGGCGGTGGTACTGGGCTGCGAGGATGAGGAGGAACGTTTCAGCGTGGCAAAGCGGCTGCTCAATTCCGGCTTTTCCAATTACAAGCTGACGCTGCCGGCACTTGCAGAGGAATTCCTGATGCCGCTGGCGGTCGAGGGCGGCACGGAATCCGCTGTTCTGCTGGAGCTTTCGGAGCTGCCGGAGCTTGCGGTGCCGCAGAGTGCAGCGGAATTGCAGACGGTGCTGGTGCTGCCGGAATATGTGCATGCCCCCGTACAGGCTGGGCAGGCTGTCGGGACGGTGCATTTCTACCACGGAGAAAGTCTGCTTTGCAGCGTGCCGCTTCTGGCAGCGGAGGATGTGCCGGTGATCGGATTCCCCTATGCTTTCCGCAAGGTTCTGCGGTTTTTCTTCACATAAAAAAAGACTGCTGCACAAAATGCAGCAGTCCCATTCATGTCAAACTGTCTTGATCGTGTGAATTACTTCACGATGAACTGGTCGATTGCATCGAACAGCTTCTCAGCGTCATCTGTGTATGCACGAAGCTCGATCGGCTTGGACAGATCCAGGCTGAAGATACCCATGATGGACTTTGCGTCAATTGCATATCTGCCGGAAACGAGGTCAATGTCGAAATCAAAACGCATGATTGTGTTTACGAAGTTCTTCACATCGTCGATCGCCTTCAAAGAAACTGTTGTTGTTGTCATAATAATTACCTCCTAAGCCGCTTGTCTTTTTTCCTTGTGTACAGCTTTTTCTGCTGTGACTATAGCATACCACGAAACCACCGGAATGTCAAGGGGCTTGCACAATTTTCAGCAATTTGGTATAATAGGAATGACGGCATTTTATCTTTTTTAGACAGGTTTTCCATGAGTGGTTACAAAACGGATGCACAACGTTACAAAACGGCGTAAAGCTGGTAATAATTCATTATCAGAGCATTCTGTGCGAAGAAAGGTCGGGCATTTTCATGAAGGTTTACTTACAGAATTTCGGCTGCAAGGTCAATGCAATTGAAACGGAGGGGATCGCCGCCCTGCTCCGGCAGAATGGGTGGACGGTCGTCCCCTCGCCGGAGGCGGCGGATGCTGTGATCCTCAATTCCTGCACGGTCACGGCATCGGGCGATCACCGGATGCTGACGGCTCTGCGAAAGCTCCGGCAGACTGTGCCGGATGCCGCCATTGTGCTGACGGGCTGTTATGTACAGGCGTTTCCGGAGGATGCTGCCGCACTGCCGGAAGCCGATCTTCTGGTCGGCACCAAGGAACGCAGCCGCATTCCGGCACTTCTGGAGGAGTTTCTGGAACACCGCAAGCCGTGCAGTGCAGTTTCTGCCTACGGGAAAGCGGACGCTTTCGAGATGCTCCCCCTCAGTGAAGAAAACCTCCATACAAGGGCTTTTCTCAAAATTCAGGACGGCTGTGACCGTTTCTGCTCCTACTGCATCATCCCCTACGCACGGGGTCGGTGCCGTTCGCTTCCGCTTGCAGATGTGCGGAAAAATGCCGAAATGCTGGCAGCCCGTGGTTATCGGGAAATCGTGCTGTGCGGCATCAATCTTGCCTGCTACGGGCAGGAGGACGGGCTCGACATTGCGGATGCAGTACAGGTCTGTGCAGATGCTGGATTCGCTCGGGTGCGGCTGGGTTCGCTGGAGCCGGATGGTCTGACGGATGGGGTGCTCGAAAGGCTTGCGGAAAATCCGGCGTTCTGTCCGCAGTTCCACATCTCTCTGCAAAGCGGCTGCGACCGGACACTGAAAGCGATGCACAGGCACTACACCTGTGCGGAATACGCCGATCTTCTGGCGAAAATCCGCCTGCTGTTCCCCGACTGTGCAATCACCACGGACATCATGACAGGTTTTCCGGAGGAAACGGAGGAGGATTTTGCAGAAACGCTTGCTTTTGCCGAAAGGATGCGGTTTTCTAAAATTCACATTTTCCGCTACTCACGCAGAAGCGGCACGCTCGCTGACAGGATGGGGGGACAGGTGCCCGAATCCGTCAAAAAGGAGCGTGCGGACAGGCTTTCGGCACTTGAAAAATGGATGGCGGAAGAATTTCTGCAAAGCCGTGTGGGGAGGACGGTTTCCGTGCTGTTTGAGCGTGAAAAATCGCCGGAATTCCATATCGGACATGCAAAGGATTACACAGCGGTGCTCGTACCGGCAAGGGACGGGGACGGGAGTTTCCGGAATCGGGTATATGATGTAAGGGTCACGGGCGTGGAAAAAGGAAAGCTCATCGGGCAGATCGCCGATGAGCCTTAACGGTTATTGCATGGGCGGAAGCGGCAAAAGGGGCTGTCCCTGTTTGCGGCATTCCTGATCGATCGGGTTGGTTTCCGGATGCAGACGCTGCACACACGCCTCCTGAAGCCGGCGGCTTGCCTCGGATGCTTCCTTGCGGGCAAGGGCGGTCTGTTCACGCAGCAGACGGTTCTGCTCCTGCATGAGTCTGGTCTGTTCACGCATTTCCTCCCGTGCATCCCCTGCGGTATAACCGCCGGAGATTCCGGCTGTCGGGGCGGCGGTGCTGTACAGTCCTGTTTCATACTGCCGGACTGCAAAGGAGGGATCGCTGCTGCGGGGACTGAGGGCACATCTTCTCAGGATGCCCTCCATATCCGTCAGATTGCGGCACTCCATGGGGATCATGTTGAATTCCTCAAAGAGGGCGTTCTGGATGTCCTGCACGAACAGGAAATCGTCCATGAGCTTTTGCTGTGCATCCGTGAAAACGGCGTTCGCATCGGGGATGATCTCGTAGGCTCTGAGAATGCCTGCATAGCCACGCACCTCGGCAAGTCCGACGGGGAGTGCTTGGATGCAAAGGCGTGCTTCTTTGAGAAACTGTTCCATCTGGCAGGCAAACCGCAGGCGTTCGACCTGTGTATACAGCGGAATATAGGCATTTGCACGGATCGCCGCAATGAGGAAATCCATCCGCTGTGCAGGCTCATACTGTAAGCTGAGTTTCTTTCCGTTCACAGTAGTTTCAGCTGTATAGCTTGGGTGTGTCGGTGAACATTCCGCAGCCAGAGGCGGAACGATGACGGTCAGGTCGAGCAGGTCATATTCCCTCCCCTGCCAGATCAGTGACCGTTCAGTAATTGCAAAATCCTTGCCGGTAAAGAGGGCTTTGTGCTGTGATACAGGCATTTCCGGTGCCGCTTCCGGCATATTTTTTTGCACCGGCTGTCCGCATTTCGTGCAGAAATTGGCATCATCATATTGTAGCGGACTTCCACAGCTTGTACAATATCTCATTTTGGCACACCTCCTGTTTGTGCATGTTGTTGGGTATATTATACCATGCAGGGAGGAATTTGTCAATTCCTATTTACACTTACAAAAAGACCGCCGTACCGAAGTACAGCGGTCTCAGCTTGTCGAAAAATTCATTTTGTTTCTGCATTCGCAGAAAGGAAAGACAGAATGAGCGAACAGTAAGGGGGAGTTTTTTGCAAAAAACTCCCCCTCTCTTTCAAACAGTCCACCGGACTGTTTGAAAGATTCACCC
>JAFTQJ010000103.1 GCA_017462785.1 Oscillospiraceae bacterium
GCTCACTGCGGTGAGCGACAAGGGGCTGCTCCCCACGGGGTGGGGAGACGGCACGAAGTGACAGAGGGGACGGCACCGGTGAGGTGTCGCCCCTTGACCCCACGACCTTTTTGAAAAAAGGTCGATCAAAAACTTTTGTCCCTGCCTTCGGCTTCAAAAGAGTGGTTTTTCGACAGACTGAGCAGCCCCGTTTCCGGAGCTGCTCTCTTGTTATTTGTGATCCTTCTTACGCTTCTGTATCGTTTGCAGGAGCTTCTCCTTGCGTTCACGAAGACGCTGTTCACGTTCCTGCTCACGGCGTTCTTCCTCTTCCCTGTCCTCTGCATCATCCTGCAAAAGACTTCCGGCAAAGGATTCATCCTTTTCTGCAAAGTCCTCAAAATCCTCCTCCGGCGGAATGTCGAACTGCTCCTCCAGATGCTTTGCACGGAGCCTGTCCTCCGACCATTCGCTGATGATCTCATAGATGAAGGCAAAGGTCGGCGGACCGATGACAAAGCCCGGAATGCCGAACAAGCCGCTTCCCAGCAGACAAGCGAAGATCGACCAGAACGGACGCAGACCGATCGAGCCGCCCACGATGTGCGGATCGAGGTAGTTGCAGTCGAACTGCTGGAGCACCAGAATCCACAGCAGATAGGGAATGACCATGGAGGGGTTGTCGAACAGCACCAGCACACCCGTGATGAATGCACCCACGAACGGACCGAAGAACGGCACCACATTCGTTACACCCACGATCACGGAAAGCAGGACGGGGTACGGGAATTCAAGGAACGGGAAGAAATTCAGGATCGTCAGCACGATGAAGCAGATCACGCCGATGATCAGGGAATCGAGCATCTTTCCACGGATCGCACCGCTGAATTTCCGGTTGCCCTGACTGAGCACACGCCGCATCCTTGCAGCGGTCTGTGTCGGGAAAATACTGTAGGTCATCTGCTTGACCTGACGGAGCAGACGATCCTTGTCGATGGTGATGTATACGGAAAGGATCAGACCGATCACGAGGTTATACACAACGTTGAACACACTTACCACACCGGTGTACAGATAGCCGAGCATGGTTTCTGCCTGTGAGGGCAGACCGGATTTGATCCACGATTCAAAGGACTCCAGTGCCTCTACAAGAGTATCATTCGCATAGGCTCCAAAGGCTGTGTTGTTGTCAAATACCGTCTTTGTCTGCAATTGCAGCATCATTGCGTCGATCTGCAAGGGCAGCTCTTCGGCAATGCCCTTCATACTCGTGGATACCTGCGGTACGATGAGCCACACCAGCAGTGCAATGAAGCCGATGGCGGAAAAGAGCATCAGGAATGCGGACAGGACTCTCGATAGCTTTGCATTCTTCTCCTCGCTCACGCCATGCTCTGAAAGCAGTCCATGCACGGTGCGTTCATAGAAGCCGGCTACGGGGTCGAGCAGATAGGCGATGACAAGTCCCCAGAAAATCGGGCTGAGTGCACTGAACACGGAGCCGATGAAGGAGGAGATCTGACCGAGGTACTGGATGATGTAGTAGAACAGGATCGCAGCGGCGATGGTCAGGAACGTCCAGAGGGATTTGACAGCGGCAGTCTGCCATGTGGTTTTATTCTGTGGAATCAGGGGTTCGGGCACGGTTTTCTCCTTTCAGGTGTTGGGCTTGGGGTCATGCATTCTGCGGCTCTTCCGCAGCCTTGCAGGCACGTTCATAGAGGGTTTCCTGTGCATTCACAGGGGTTTCTGTCACATCACGCACGGGCAGGCGGAACGTGCCGTCCGGCTGACCTGTACGGGCTTTCACATTGTCATTCAGACAGAGCTGCACCATGCCGGTGACCCGCTCCTTCAGTGCTTCGTCAAGGATGGGGGCTGCAACCTCCACACGGTGAATGGTATTGCGGGTCATGAAGTCCGCCGAGCTGATATAGACCCTGCGGCGTTCCGGCGTACCTGCAATATAGATGCGGCTGTGTTCGAGATACCTGCCCACGATGCTGACGATGCGGATATTCTCCGTATAACCCTCCACACCGGCTTTCAGGCAGCAGATGCCTCTGACCACCATCTCGATCTTCACGCCTGCCTGTGACGCTTCACTGAGCTTGTCCATCAGCACACGGTCGGAAATGGAGTTGACCTTTGCGGCAAAGTACGCAGGCTCGCCACGCTTGGCGTGTTCGATCTCCTCATCGAGCATGTCGAGGATCTTGCTTCTCAGACACAGGGGAGCGACCAGCAGAGCACGGGTTTCTTCCACGAGGGTATCCGTCGAGAGGGCATCAAAGACGTGCCGTGCATCGGATGCAATGTCGGGATTCGCCGTCATCAGGGACAGGTCGGTGTAAAGACGTGAGGTCTTTTCGTTGTAGTTGCCCGTGCCGATCTGCACGAAATTCTGCACACCCTCATCGGTGCGGCGTGAGATCAGCAGGAGCTTGGAATGCACTTTCATGTTGTGCGGCCCGTAAATGACCGTACAGCCGGCATCCATCAGGCGTTCCGCCCAGTGGATGTTGTTCTCCTCGTCAAAGCGAGCACGCAGCTCGACCATGACGAGCACCTCCTTGCCGTTCTCCGCAGCCTGACAGAGCGACTCGATCACACGGCTGTTGGAGGCGAGGCGGTAGAGGGTGATCTTGATGGACACCACATCGGGGTCGAGTGCCGCCTCGTGGAGCAGCCGCAGGAACGGCGTAATGCTCTCATAGGGGTAGGACAGAAGAATGTCACGCTCTGCGATCTGGGACATCATGTCCCGTCTTGCAGAAATGTCATTCCGGTTCTGCGGCTTATGCGGTGCAAAGCGGAGGGACGGGTCGGGATTGAAGTCCCCGAGCTTGTAGACAAAGGAAAGATCCAGCGGCGTTTCCTCGAAGAAGAGGAATTTCTTTTTGAGGTGCAGACGGTCGAGCAGATATTCCATTGCATCGGGATCGAGGCTGGAATTCATTTGCAGCCGCACTGCTTCACGCTTCTTGCGTTTTTTGAGCAGGACTTCCATCTGGTCACGGAAATCCGTTTCTTCATCGGCAGCGGTACTGCCGAAACGGATATCCGCATTGCGGGTGATCCGCATCACTGCGGCATCGAGCACCTTGTAATTCTTGAAGGCGATCGGTGCAAAGTGCAGGAGCAGATCTTCAAGCAGGATGAATCTGCCGCTTTTGTTCAGCCGGATCACACGGTCATGGAAGCCGGCAGACGGGATCACACCGAGCTTGACACCGGATTTCGACTGCAAATGCACCACGATGTAGATTTCCTTGTTCCGCAGGAACGGGAACGGCTGACGCTTGTCGATGATGACGGGCGACAGCAGGGGCTTGATTTCTCGCTTGAAATAAAGCTCCAGAAATGCACGTTCCTCCGCCGTGGCATCCGAAAAGGTCACATGCTCAATGCCGTGGACACGGAGCTGTTCCATCGTCCGGAAATAGGCGGCATCCTTGCGGGGCAGGAGTGCACCGATCTCATGCAGCATCGCACTGAGCTGCTGCTTGGGGGTCATGTCCGTGCGGGAATCCCTCTTTTTCGGCATTTCCTGCATGCGGTCGAGCATGGTGCCGATCCGCACCATGACGAATTCATCGAGATTGCTCTGGTAAATTGCGGAAAAACTCAGCTGTTCAAGCAGCGGAACAGCGGGATTTTCAGCCTCTTCAAGTACTCTGGTATTGAATCTGATCCATGAAAGTTCACGGTTTTCATAATAGGGCTGCGGCATATTACCGACCTCCGGTCTGGATATATTTGTATTCTGCATCGGCAGAAGATACTTCTCCATTACACATTATACCACAAATCACAGAGAAATGGAATAGCTTTTCAGTAAATTTTACCTGAATTTTACGTTCATTTCGTTCTGTTATCTGCAAAATCTAAAGCTTTAGTTTGTAAATCTAAAGTTTTGAGATATAAATTTAAACTAAAACTTTAAATTTCCTATTGACAAACGGAAAATTCTGTGGTATACTGAAACTGTAATCGATTGCAGCACATCCGAACCGAACAAGACCAAACGAAAATTATGGAGGGAAATGACATGAAAAACAATCTGAACAAACTGAGCAAGGGTATCATGGTGACACGCATTCTGCTGCTGGGATTCATCCTGCTGACCTGCTGGATCACGGGTATGACCACTTACAAGCTGATGCATTACGCCGGAATGGATGAGTCGGCATTTACAATTGCACAGCTGGAAAACTACAACGGCACGGAAAGCACATGGCTGATGCTCGACGGGGAACGTCACGTCCCCATTGATGCTTACGACTATACAACACGACCGGACGGCAAGACTGTGTACAAAGAGCATCTGATGATCGATCAGGGCGTGGAGCTGGGAAAAGACGTGATCATTCTGGCAATTCTGGTACTGCTCTTTGTGATGTCCTGCGGCTGCAGCAAGGGAAGATCGCCGTTCACGATGCGTTCAGTGAATATTCTGCGTATTATTGCCGTTCTGACGCTGTGTCTGGCACTTGTTCCGGAGTGGGTAGGTATGAAAATGCGGAGTTCGCTGACCGGCAGTGCAGCGACGGAAATTGACACAGTGGAATTCTACATGATGGCACTTGCACTGGCTGTGGGCATGATCGCAGAGATCTTCCGCTATGGCATTGCCGTGCAGGAAGATTCCGATTCGATCGCATAAGGAGGGCTGTTTATGGCAATTATCATCCGACTTGACCGCATGATGGCGGACAGGAAAATTTCGGTCAATGAGCTGGCGGAAAAGCTGGACATGTCCAATGTGAACGTGTCCAACCTCAAAACGGGCAAAATGAAGGGCATCCGGTTTGAAACCCTGAATGCCATCTGCGATGTCCTCGACTGCCAGCCGGGGGATCTGCTGGAGTTTGTGAGGGATACGGACGAATAAACTGAAAGGACGGTGCAAATACACCGTCCTTTCAGCTTGTCGAAAAATTCATTTTGTTTCTGCATTCGCAGAAAGGAAAGACAGAATGAGCGAACAGTAAGGGGGAGTTTTTTGCAAAAAACTCCCCCTCTCTTTCAAACAGTCCACCGGACTGTTTGAAAGATTCACCC
>JAFTQJ010000014.1 GCA_017462785.1 Oscillospiraceae bacterium
AATACGACGCATTCCATGTTGAGGAGTGCCGCTGCAGTCGCTGTTGCAACGCCGTGCTGCCCTGCGCCGGTTTCGGCAATCAGGCGTGTCTTGCCCATTTTCTTGGCAAGGAGTGCCTGCCCGAGGACATTATTGATCTTATGGGAACCGGTGTGGTTCAGGTCTTCCCGCTTGAGGTAGATCTTCGCACCGCCGAGGGCTTTTGTGAGCTTTTCGGCATAATAGAGCCGTGACGGTCTGCCTGCATATTCATTAAAAAGCTCGGTCAGCTCCCGATTGAAATCGGGGTCGTTCTTGTAAAAATCATACGCCTTTTCCAGCTCAATGACCGCATTCATCAGCGTTTCGGGGATGTACTGTCCGCCGTGCACGCCGAAGCGTCCGTTTGTTTCTGCCATATCAATCCATCCTTTCTCTGACAGCCCGCACAAAGGCTGTCATTTTCGTTTTGTCCTTAAAACCGTCCGTTTCGAGGGAGGAGCTTGCATCCACCGCAAAGGGGTGGAATTTTTCGACCGCCGCCCTGACATTCTGCGGTGTCAGTCCTCCTGCAAGGAAATAAGGTCTGGCTATCCCCTTGATCAGTGCGTGATCGAACAATTCCCCCGAACCGCCGCCGGAATCAAGGAGCACATAGTCCGCCGTGCTTGCGTTGGCGGCGATAATGTCCGCTTTGCTTGTTATCTGAAATGCCTTAATGATCTTTGCCTGTGTCAGCTTCCGCAGATGCCGGATATACACCTCATCCTCATTGCCATGCAGCTGGACAATTCCTATGATATTCCGGTCTACCAGATCAGCGATGCATTCCGGTTCTTCATCCACAAATACACCCACGGGAGTGATGCTTGCATTCAGCTTTTTTCGCAAGATTTCTGCCTTTTCCGGTGGAATATACCGCCTGCTTTTTTGGGCAAAAATAAATCCCACATATTCCGGCGCAAGGACATTGGCATAGAAAATGTCGCTCTCCCGTGTCAGGCCGCAGAGCTTGATTTTTGTCATAATTCACCCCGCAATTCCCGGAGCTTCGCCGTTTTGTCCTCTGCCCGCATAAGGGTTTCGCCGATCAGTACGGCATCCGCGCTGATGCTGCGGAGCTTCTGTACATCCTCCGCAGACTGTACGCCGCTTTCCGAGACAAACAGAATACTGTCGGGAACAAGCTCACGCAATCTCCTGCTGTTATCCGTATCCACGAAAAAGTCCCTGAGATTGCGGTTATTCACGCCGATGATCCTTGCTCCCGCATGAACGGCGGTTTTCACTTCTGCTTCATCATGTGCTTCAACAAGTGCGGAAATGCCCAGAACATCGCAGATTCCGATATATTCCCGGATTTGCTCCGGTGTGAGGATGGAGCAGATCAGCAGCACCGCCTGTGCGCCGAGAAGCTTTGCTTCATAGATCTGATAATCGCTGACCGTGAAATCCTTACGCAGACAGGGAATCCGCACATTCTGCGCAATTTCTTTGAGGTAATCTTCACTGCCCAGAAACCATTTCGGCTCAGTCAGCACGGAAATACAATCCGCCCCAGCCGCTTCGTATGCTTTGGCAATGTCGAGATATGGGAAATCCTCCGCAATCACGCCCTTTGAAGGGGATGCCTTTTTGCACTCACAGATGAAGGCAATCTCCGGCTTCTGGAGTGCCGTTTCAAAGGCGAAATTCCCCTTCGGAAGTGCCAGCGCACGGGACTTGATCTCATCGAAGGGAAGCGTTTTTTTAGCTTCCTGCACACGTTCCATCGCATGTGCCGCCAGTTTTTCAAGTATCGTCATATGCCACCTCACTTGTTAGAAAGCACGATCAGCTTTTCCAGTGTATCCGTCGCTTTTCCGCTGTCGATCAGCTCTGCGGCAAGGTGAATACCCTCTGCGATCGATGTCGCCTTTTCCCCGATATACAGGGCTGCGCCGGCATTCATCAGCACGGCACCCCGTCTGTGTCCCTGTTCACCGTTCAGAATGGAACGGGTAATTGCCGCATTCTCTGCGGGAGTGCCGCCGCGCAGATCCTCTCTGGTGCAGCGTGCAAAGCCGAATTCCTCCGGTGTGATCTCAAAGGTTCTGAACCAGCCGTCCGAAAATTCCGCAATGGTTGTCGGCGCACAGAGGGAAATTTCATCCAGCTTATCCTGTCCGTACACCACCATGCCCTTGCGGACACCCAATTTCATCAGCACCTGCGCCAGCGGTTCGACCAGAGAACGGTCATATACGCCTAAAAGCTGTCGTTTCGGGCTTGCTGGGTTGGTCAGAGGACCGAGGATATTGAACACCGTGCGGATGCCCAGCTCCTTGCGGATGCCGCCGACGTACTTCATGGAGGTGTGGTACTTCTGGGCAAAGAAGAAACAGAAGCCGACCTCTTCCAACAGCATACGGCATTTCTCGGGCTCAAGCTGAATGTTCACGCCGAGTGCCTCCAAACAATCCGCTGTCCCACAGTCGGAGGATGCCGCACGGTTGCCGTGCTTGGCGATCTTCAGCCCAGCCGCTGCGCAGATGATTGCGGTTGTGGTGGAGATGTTGAAGCTGTGCGCCCCATCGCCGCCCGTGCCGACGATTTCAAGCAGATCCATGTCATTTGGAAATTTCGTCGCACTGTCACGCATTGCCGCCGCACATCCCGTGATCTCCTCGATGGTTTCCGCCTTTGTACTCTTGGTGGAAAGCGCAGCAAGGAACGCCGCATTTTGCGTGGGTGTGGTCTTTCCTGCCATGATCTCGGAAATCACGGCGTATGCTTCATCATAGGTCAAATCCTGTTTGTCAACGATTTTTACAATTGCTTCCTTGATCATATCAAAAACCTCCGATAATAAAGTTTGCAAGCATTGTCCTGCCGTCCGGCGTCAGGATGGATTCGGGATGGAACTGCACGCCGAAGATCGGGTATGCTCTGTGCTGTACCGCCATGATCTCGCCGTCATCTGTTACCGCCGTCACTGCAAGGCAATCGGGAATCGTTTCGGGATTCGCTGCAAGGGAATGGTATCTTGCGACGGGTGTGGTTTCGGGGATTCCACGGAATATCGGGCAATCTGTATTGCATTTCACCATTGACTGCTTGCCGTGCATGAGCCGCTTTGCATAGGTAACCTCTGCACCGTATGCCGCACAGATTGCCTGGTGACCGAGACACACGCCGAGCGTGGGGATCTTCTGTGAAAGCGTTTTTGCCGTTTCGATAATGATACCCGCATCCTCGGGTCTGCCGGGACCCGGGGAAAGGATGATCCTGTCGGGGTGCAGATCTGCAATTTCCTGCACGGTCATTTCATCGTTGCGTATCACTTTAATGTCGGGGCTGATCTCCCCCACAAGCTGGAACAGGTTGTAGGAAAAGCTGTCATAATTATCGATGAGTAAAATCATACGTCCGCCTCCTCTGCCAGTTTCAGGGCGTTCACGACTGCCGCTGCTTTGTTGATACACTCCTGATATTCCGATTCCGGATTGGAATCCGCCACGATTCCCGCACCGCTCCTGACAAATACCCTGCCGTTTTTCTTGTAGGCAATGCGGATGGCAATGCAGGTATCCATATTCCCCGTAAAGTCAATATATCCGATCGCACCGCCGTAGATGCCACGCTTGTTGTTCTCCAGCTCTGCGATAAGCTGACAGGCTCTGATCTTCGGCGCACCGGAGAGCGTTCCTGCCGGCAGGACAGCGGCGATGGCATCGAGGGCATCGCATTCCGTACGAATTTTCCCACGGACAGTCGAGCCGATGTGCATCACATGGGAATACCACTCAATACTGCGGAGCTTCTCGACCTCCACCGTGCCGAAGCGGCTGATCTTTCCAAGGTCATTACGTCCTAAATCCACCAGCATATTGTGCTCAGCAAGCTCCTTTTCATCGGCAAGTAATTCTGCTTCCAGAGCTTTGTCCTCGGCATCCGTTTTCCCTCTGGGACGAGTGCCTGCAAGCGGAAATGTGTGCAGTACGCCGTTTTCGAGCTTTACCAGCGTTTCGGGGGATGCGCCTGCAATTTCCACATCCATGCCCGAAAAGTAGAACATATACGGCGATGGATTAAGCGTCCGCAGGACGCGGTAGGTATTCAGCAGGCTTCCCTCAAAGGGTGCTTCCAGCCGATTCGACAAAACGATCTGAAAAATATCCCCCTCACGAATGTGATGCTTTGCCTTTTCGACCATGCCGCAGTAGGTTTCCTTATCAAAAAGCGGTGTGACCTCACCTGCAAGTCTGCTGTTCTGCTCCTGCTTAGGAGTGCCGTTTTTCAGAAGCTCTGCAAGCTGGCGAAGTTCCAGAACTGCCTTGTTATAGCCTGTTTCGGGGTCCGAGAGCGGCATATTTGCAATGAGAATGATCTTCTGCCGGAAATTATCAAAGGCAATCACCTTGTCAAAGAGCATCAGATCAATGTCCCTGAAATGCTCGCTGTCCTGTGTTTCCATCCTGACAGAAGGCTCGCTGTACTGGAGGAAATCGTAGGAGAAATACCCCACAAGTCCGCCTGTGAACGGCGGAAGGTATTCAAATTTCGGGCTTTTGTATTCGGCTAAGATCTGCCGTATTTGTGCGGATGGATCATCGGTTTTCAGCCGTACATCCCCGATCTTCATATCATTTCCTGTGCAGTTGATCTCAAGCTTAGGGTCGAAGCCGAGGAATGTATATCTGCCCCACTTCTCTTTCTCCGCCACCGACTCGAGCAGATAGCAGTGGGAAGAAACGTTTTTCAGAATCCGCAAAGCCTCGATCGGCGTACAGATATCGGACAGAATTTCGCAGCTGACGGGAACAATATTATATGCTCCGCTGTCTGCTATTTTTTTGACAATTTCAAAGCTTGGTGAAAATTTCATAAAACACCTCCGAATAGAATCAAAAAACTCCTCTGGCATTTTCTGCCAGAGGAGTTTTCATCGCATGCAAACAAAAACGCCCTCGGACAGAACTTGCCTATTGTTCTGCCAAGGACGAATAAATACACTTTACCCGCGGTGCCACCTTGATTCACAGCCATGACGGCCGTGCACTTGTCAGGATACCAACATATCCCCGGCAACTGACGTATGCCCACACGTCGCAGAATACTCG
>JAFTQJ010000004.1 GCA_017462785.1 Oscillospiraceae bacterium
CTGCTCATTCCGGTTTTACGGCATCCGCACAGGATGCGGACGGCATTTCCGTAGAGATCGACCGTGTGACGCTGACGATGGACGAGCTTGCAGCACTGAACTATACCGTCCCGATCTATGTCCGCCTGACGGAAAATGCCGGATTTGATGCGGCGGAATTCGGTGTGCAGGTCGATGAACGCTGTACTGTGGATGAGGACATCAAGTGGCTCGATTATGATGATGGTTATGCCGTTGCCAATGAACAGCTGGTCTGGCGTGTGCTGGCGAACTTCGATAACTGGAACGGTACGGGTACCATTCTCAAGCTGAATATCAGACTGCCGCAGGAAACGGCGGTCGGTGACAGCTTCGGCATCACCTACTGCGAGCAGGCGTATAAATCCCATGTCTGGAACAGCAGCAGGACCGGCGTGAATTATGTTGAACAGGACGCTGTGGAGTGGACGGACGGTCTGATCGAGGTGATCGAAGTCCCCGAAAATACAGGTTTTTCACTCGGCGAGGATGATTGGAGCTTTCAGAATCATGCAGGCTCATTCGGAACAGGACACTACTGCATCAAACGCAATTATTACTACAAGCTGATCGACGGCATGTCCATTGATGATAAGGAACAGGTGGATTCGCTCCTGTTCAATGACTGGGGCGGTGCATGTTACGGCATGGCAGTGACTGCCCTGCTTGCCCATAACGGGATCATTGTGCCGGCACAGTGGCAGGTCGGTGCCCATTCGCTCCACGACATCGCAGGTCCCCCCTCCGAGGAGATCCAGTCCCTGATCCACTATTATCAGGCTCTCCAGAGGACGGAAATGATCTATAAGCTGTATTCATCCGCAGTATTTCTCCAGTCTGAGGAAGAAAAGCTCCGCAGCCTGATGGAATGTCTGGCGGACGGTTCGCCCGCACTGCTCAGTTATACGGATTTTGAATGGGGCGGACATGCTGTCGTTGCATATGACATCGTAAACGGTGACTACACCTATGACGGCAGGGACTATGACAGCAAGGTGCTGGTTTATGATTCCAATATCGATGGTCATTCGGATGAATACTGCCTTTATTTTGATTCCGCATCATGGGAGTGGGTGCTTCCTGCCTACGGTCTGAATTCCGAGAGAAGCTACCTCGGCATCATCACGGACGACATTGGTCTGCTGAACCATCGGGGCTATCTTGACGGAACGGAGGTCATTACGCCGGATCCCTATATTTCCGTGCTTACAGCATCCCCCATTCAGGCGGAATATACCCTTGCCAAAGCCGGCATGGAGCTTCTTGCACCGGATGAATACAAGGCATATGCACCGCTTGCCGGAAACCATGCGGAGCACGATGTCTGCTTTGCACTGCCGGATTCTGCTGTTGGCTATGTCATGGAGCTTGCAGAGCCGGATGATCTCACACTTTCGATGGATTATGAAAACTGCCTGCTCAAACTGGAAGCGGATGCAGCAGTACAAGCCGCCTTTGACCCCAGCGGCAAAATCGGCATGCAGGGAACCGAAACGGACTACACCCTGAAGGTCATTTGCAGAGAGGGGATCGAAACGGATCTCGGCTACATACAGATCGAGGGTAACGCCTCCGATGCATCCGTGGAACGGACGGAGGAGGGCTATCTGCTGCACTCGGACGACCTGACACGGGTTTCTGTCCGGACAAGGGGTGGAGAAAGTGAAGAAATACTGGGATTTACCGCTGATGAGGACACCGTGCTCCTCCACCGTACACAGGACGGCATGCTCGCCGCATCCGTGGATGCAGACGGGGACGGCAGTTATGAAACGCCGCTTGTCCGGAGTGCGGACATGTGCAGCGGCGACCTGACCCTTGACAGGGAGCTTACCATCACCGATGTGATCGCTCTGAATCAGAATCTTCTGTGCGGCATGAAGCTCAACACCGCCCAGACTGCCCTCGCCGACTACAACAGCGACGGCATCCCAGACTCCTCCGACAGCCTCGAACTCCTGCGGAGGATCATAGAGGAGTAGGGGCTGACAGAATTTAACGGGCGGCAGCCTTTTTGCAAACTTTCCTAAAGTTTTCCAGATCTCCCCCTTGACAACCAAAGAATTCTGTGCTATAATAAAACCATTCTAAAGAAAGGAAGGTGAACGGCATGTTCATAAGTGATCAAATCAACACAACAGCATATCTGAATACGATCAAGACGGCCGTATGCCTTTCGGATGGGGGATTCTCTGCCTAATTACGCAGGAATTCTATCTTTCTATGCATGAATGCAGGCACTTCTGTTTTGAGCAGAAGTGCCTTTTTGCGTGGAATTGTCCGAAAGGGAAGTGCGGCAGAAAAGGAGAAACACATGTTTGAAATTCACGGTGCGTCCGGTATGGCAAAGGTCTTTACCGACCTCATCGACCCGACCGCCATTTCACAGATCACCGCACTCTGTAACCAGCCCTTTGCGGAGGGTGCAAGTATCCGCATTATGCCCGATGTACATGCCGGAATGGGCTGTACCATCGGTACGACCATGACCATCACTGACAAGGTTGTCCCCAATCTCGTCGGCGTGGACATCGGCTGCGGTATGGAAACCGCAGTTCTCAAAGAAAAACACATCGAACCCCAGCGGCTCGACAAGATCATCCGTGAAAAGATCCCCTCCGGCTTTGCGATCCGTCAGAAACCGCATCGCTACGCCGATCAGATCGACCTGCTGAATCTGTACTGCTATGACCGGATCAACGAAAGCCGTGCACTTTGCAGCATCGGCACACTCGGCGGCGGCAACCATTTCATCGAAGTTGAAAAGGGGAGTGACGGCACTCTCTACCTTGTCATCCATTCCGGCTCCCGTCACCTCGGCGTGGAGGTCGCAAAGTGGTATCAGGAGGAGGCATACCGCCGTTTGAATCAATCCAGCGATACCGATGTGAATGCACTCATTGCCCGGCTCAAAGCGGAGGGCAGGCAGAAAGAGATCTCCGGCGAGATCAAAAAGCTCAAAAACACCAAGCGGACTGCCGTCCCCAAGCATCTTGCCTACTGCGAGGATGAGCTGTTCCGGCAGTACATCCATGACATGCAGATCGTGCAGGAATTTGCAAGCCTCAACCGCCGTGCCATGCTGCGTGAAATCGTCAAGGAAATGCACTGGCATGTGCAGGAGCAGTTCGCCACCATTCACAACTATATCGACACGGAGCATATGATCCTCCGGAAAGGGGCAGTTTCCGCAGAAAAAGACGAGCTTCTCCTCATTCCCATCAATATGCGTGACGGCTCCCTGCTTTGCAGAGGAAAGGGAAATCCGGACTGGAATTGTTCGGCACCGCACGGTGCAGGCAGACTGATGTCCAGAAGCGAAGCCAAGGAAAGCTGTTCCATGGCAGAGTACCGCCGCCAGATGGAGGGCATCTATACCACCTCCGTCAGCCGTGAAACGCTCGATGAATGCCCGATGGCATACAAGGGAATGGAATCCATCACGGAGAATATCACCCCGACCGCCGAGATCGTGGATGTGCTCAAGCCCATCTATAATTTCAAGGCAGGCTCCGAGGAAGCTCCGTGGAAGCAGGGAAAGTGAGGCGGCATGGAAAAATTTGTACCCTATGCCAAAATGAGCAAGAAAGCCAGAAGAAAGCTCGACCTGCAAAAACGCAGAAGCTGGGGCTTTGCAATCCGGCATCCAGACTGGAGAAGGATCCGAAAGCCTACCGCAGGCATGAGAAGCATAAAAAGCAGAATTGGGAGGACTCACTCTATGCATGAAATTGAACAGGAAAAGAAGCCCCGTGTCATCCTCGTTGGCATCGACACGGGTGAATATGACGCACAGCAGTCCATGGACGAGCTTGCAGAGCTTGCCGATACTGCCGGATGTGAGGTGATCGCCACCGCCATCCAGAGCCGTCCGGCACAGGAAGCGGCAACCTGCATCGGTGCCGGCAAGCTTGAGGAGATCGCCGAGCAGGTGAAGCTCCTCGAAGCCGACATGCTCATCTTTGACCTTGAACTCACCGGCATGCAGATGCGTAATATCTCCGATGCCGCAGACTGCAAGGTCATTGACCGCACCATGCTCATCCTCGATATTTTCGCCGGACGTGCCAGAACCCGTGAGGGCAAGGTGCAGGTATCCCTTGCACAGTACAAGTACCGCATGACAAGGCTCACCGGCATGGGCACGGCACTGTCCCGACTCGGCGGCGGCATCGGTACAAGAGGTCCCGGTGAAACCAAGCTCGAAACCGACCGCCGTCACATCCGCAGCCGTGTGGCACAGCTCGAAAAGGAACTGCGTGAGATGGAGCAGCACCGGAAATTCATCGGCAGCCGGAGAAAGAAGGACGGTGTTCTGACAGCGGCGATCGTTGGCTATACCAATGCCGGAAAATCGACACTTTTCAATATGCTCACAGATGCCGGCGTGCTTGCGGAGAACAAGCTCTTCGCAACACTGGACGTTACCGCAAGAGCACTGGAACTGCCGGACGGCAGAACCGTGCTCCTCTCCGATACCGTAGGACTCATCCGCCGCCTGCCCCACCATCTGGTCGAGGCGTTCCGTTCCACACTTGAGGAAACCGCACAGGCAGACCTGATCCTCCATGTGCTGGATGCCTCCGAGCCGGATGTGCAGGAGAGAATGCGGATCACGCAGGAGCTGCTCAATGACCTCGGCTGTGAGGGCATTCCGCAGATCCATGTGCTGAACAAGGCGGATCTGGTGGACATCCCGAAGCAGAGCGATCTGGAAAACGTCTGGATCAGTGCCAAGCACGGGGACGGACTTGACCAGCTCCTGACCGCCATTGTGCACGGACTCCCGCAGACCGCAAAGCGGATGAAGCTCTGCATTCCGTACTCCGAGGGCAGCTTCCTGCAGCTGCTCCGTGAGGAGGGCAAGTTGTTTTCGGAGGAATACACCGCCGAGGGTACGCTTGTAGATGTCATGGTCGATGTCAAGCGGCAGAAGAAGGCACAGGAATTTGTTGTGGAATAGAAAAATGACCCCCGCCATCCGGCGGGGGTCGCATTATACCCAAGAGATCAAACCAGTTTTTAAAGCATAAACAGAAAACAGAATGCTGAACAGTATCCATATACTCAGCACGAATATCATCACATAGAACAGAAAGCGAAGCCCCAGATCCTGTTGTTTGCAGATTCGCACATTATAGATGCTTACGATCAGAGCCGGCAGGCAGACGAGGGCAAATACCATGAATCCCCAAACCGTGTTTTCCGTACTCCATCCTGTGATAGCTGTAATGAGGATAGCTGCGATTAATACCGCAGGGGACAGCAGATAGGGGAATCTCAGTATATTTCGTTTCATCGGCTCTTAACCTCCTCGGACGGCACACCCTCCGGCACACCCAATGCCCCTTCATAGATCTCCTGCATCTGTGAAAGCACCGTTCCCAGAGCAAACTCCTCGGCAGCTCTCGTATTATGCAGACCCATCGTTTCACGAAGCACCCGATCCTCCGCGAGCGTCCGCATCGCATCTGCAAAGGCATCCGCATCGTCCGGATCACAGGTATAGCCCGTAATGCCGTCCTTGCTGTAATCCAGAATGCCGTGGCGGTTTGAGGTGATCAGCGGCAGCCCTGCCGCCATTGCTTCAATTGCTGTGAAGCCCAGCCCCTCACGCCTTGATGGGAAGCAGAATACATCCGATGCATGCAGCAGATCTGCCACATCCGTCCGGAATCCGACAATATGTACCCGTTCTTCGATCCTGTATTCCTTGGCAAGTGCCTTCAGCTCATCTGCAAGCTTTCCCGTGCCTGCAATGATCAGGTGCAGGTGGGGATGATCAAGCTTCTGCAACGCACGCAGGAGTACGGCATGGTTCTTGTTGCGGTTCAGTTCACCGATGCTGATGAATACCACCGCATCCTCCGGAATCCCCAGCTCCTGCAAAACCTCCGTCCGGCTCCTCTCCGGATGCCGGTAACGCTCCAGATCCACACCGGCTCCGGAAATGCGGTGCAGATGCTCCGCATGAAAATGCTGTGCACGGCTGTAATCCTCGGAATTGATGGTAATGAGCGTATCCGTCCAGTGGGAGAGCAGCTTTTCTGCCGGATAGAACAACGCCCAGTGCAGGGGCGTTGCACCCTTGAAGAAGTGAAAGCCGTGTGCCGTATACAGTACCTTGATGCCGGCACGCTTTCCGGCGATTCTGCCGCAGACACCCCCGATCGGGCTGTGACAGTGGATCGCCTCAAAATCCCCCATTGCAAGGATCTCTGCGATCTGCCGGAGGGGTTTCTGGTATTTGTGCAGCTTCAGGGCATTGCGGTCAAAGTCGATCTGGTGGTAGGGGATGCCCTCATCCTCCAGCTCCTTACAAAACTCCTGAATGCGTTCCGGTGTGCTGTTGTTGCCCTCTTCAAAATTGCAGCCGATATGTACCTCGTATCCCATCCTCCGCAGCAGCTGTGTCCACGGGAGGAGGAACTGGTACTGCATGGAAGCAGTGTTGGAGATCATCAGGATGCGTTTCATTTTTTCCAGACTCCTTTCTCCGTGATCTGTTTGTCTTTCAGACAGTGCAGCAGGCAGAGCAGCAGAAATGCCGCAAAAATACCGCATGCAGAGCCGATGCAGTCGAGCAGAATGTCCGTGATCTTTCCGGTTCTGCCATCCACAAAAAGCTGGTGGAATTCGTCGAGTGCCGCAAAGAGTGCCGCAATGCTCATGGATGTGGAGATCCCACGCTTCTGTCTGTGCAGACAGAGATAGCAGAGTGCTCTCAGCAGGGCATACAACGCAAAATGTGCCGCTTTCCGGATGAAAGGATTCAGCCCGATCACCAGATCCTGCTGCACATCCGCCTCAAAATGCTCGAAATTGAAGTAGAGCAGCCGTGCCGCAATGCCGCAGACCCCGAAGCTCACCGAATTGGTGTCACCCGATTCCTGCGAGGAAAAGAAGAACAAGCCAAGCATGAGCACGGGGATGCACAGGGGAAGGTATTTTTTCATGGAAATGACCTCTTAATTTTCAGGCTCCGCATCATAGAAAACACGGTATTTGCGTGTGTTGTGGCAGCGAGTGCTGTTGACAAGCCCGATGGCGACATACATACAGACAACCGCCGTACCGCCGGCACTCATGAACGGCAGCGGTACACCGATAACCGGCATGACCTTGAGCACCATGCCGAGGTTGATGAGGCAGTGGGCAAAAAGCATGCCAAACGTGCCCACACAGATATAGCGTCCCTGTGCATTCTTGCAGGAGAGCATGTTGGTCAGCGTCCGCAGTACAATGAAGGTCAGCAATGCGAGCACCAGCAGTGCCCCGATCAGCCCCCAGACCTGCCCGATATAGGAGAAGATCAGGTCGTTGTGCATCTCAGGAACGGAAACATAGCCCTCCGTACCGAACAGCCCCTTGCCGAAAATACCGCCGTTGGCAAGTGCCGCAAGACCGAGATCCTGCTGGTATTCCAGACCAAGGGGGTCCGTGCCGGGATGGATCAGGACGAGAATTCGGGATTTATGCATGTCGCTCAGGAGGAAATTCCACGCCACGATGCATGCCGCTGGAATTGCAACGGCAGCCGCAATGATATAGCGGAGGGTGATTCTTGCGGTCAGGATCTCTGCCATGAAAATGAAAGCAAACACGATCGCTGTACCATAGTCACCCTGCAATGCAACCAGTCCGATGGGTACGACCGCATGCAGACAGAGCAGAAGCATATGGGGGAGCTTGTTCATGTTCTCCTCGTCCTTTGCCAGATGATAGGAAAAGGAGAGGATGAACGCAAGCTTCAGAAGCTCCGAGGGCTGGAGCTGGAATCCGGCAATACTCAGCCACGCCTGGTCATCCGCACCGGCTCGCCGGTAGCCGAGGCTTGTGAAGGTCAGGAGCACAAGCCCCAGAGCGATCGGTGCATAGAGCCACCAGAGCCGGATGATGCGGTTGTAGTCGATGATGGTCAGCACGCCAGCCACGCATAGCCCAAGAATGCTTGCAATGAGCTGTGTGCGGAAGTCACCGTAGTCCACTTTGTCCACCAGTCCGTTGGAGGCGATGCTGTAGAGCATGATGCAGCTGATGGCAGAACAGCTCATGACTGCCAGCAGCAGCATTTTATCCGCTGCCAGTATATATTTTTTCAATGCAGTTAGGATCTGTTTCATAGGTTTCCTTTCTTTTGGGTGCGGAATGTCCGCTATTGGAGGTATTTGCTGTCAAATCCACGGAACTGCACCGCCGCCGCAATGTCCTCGGTCTGGATGACATCACGTCCGTGCAGGTCTGCGGAGGAAAGTGCCACTTTCTGGATGCGGCTGTGTGTACGGGCACTCATGGCGAAGCGTTCAAAGATCGATTTGAGCAGTGCTTCTGCGTTTTTGTCCATTTTGCAGAATTCACGCAGCAGATTGTCCGACATTGCCGCATTGCAGTAGATCTCCGTGCCCTTGAAGCGTTCTTTCTGCCGCAGCCTTGCCCGTTCCACACGATCACGGATGACAGCGGAGCTTTCCGTCTTTTCCTGCGAAGAAAGATCGTCGTAGGAAACCGGATCCACATCCACATGCATATCGAACCGGTCAAGCATGGGACCGGAAATTCTCGAAAGATAGCGTTTTACCGCATTCGGGCTGCAAGTGCATTTCTTGTTCGGCGAACCGTAATAGCCGCACGGACAGGGATTCATCGCCGCCACGAGCATGATGCTGCATGGGTAGGAGGCGGAGCCAGCCGCACGGGAGATCGTCACCATGCGTGTTTCCAGCGGCTGCCGGAGGATCTCCAGTGTTCTGCGGTCGAATTCTGCCAGCTCATCGAGAAACAGCACACCATTGTGGGCGAGTGAAATTTCACCCGGAGCCGGAATGCTGCCGCCGCCGACAAGTCCGGCAGCGGATACGGAATGATGGGGCGAACGGAACGGACGCTCCGTGATCAGCGGATGCTCCGGCGAAAGCTCACCGGAAACGGAATAGACATTGGTCGTTTCAAGGATCTCCGCACGGGTCATTTCAGGCAGGATCGAGGGCAGGCGGTTGGCGATCATGCTCTTACCGCTGCCGGGCGTGCCGACGAGGAGGATGTTGTGCCCTCCGGCAGCCGCCAGCTCTACGCCGTGCCGTGCCTTCTGCTGACCTCTCACATCGCTGAAATCCAGCACTTTCTGCACATCGGAAAGCTCCGGCTGATAGACCGGTGCCGCCTTGATGGGGGAATGTCCCAGCAGATGCCCGATCAGCTCATTGACATCGTGGATGCCATAGACTGCAATGCCGTCAATGACCGCAGCCTCCTTCACATTGTCCGCCGGCACATAGATCTCCTTGAAGCCGTTTTTCCGTGCAAGCATGGTCATGGGCAGTACGCCCCGTATGCCGTGGGTCGTGCCGCCGAGTCCCAGCTCACCGATGAAAATACATCTGGAAAGATCCATCCGCAGAATTCCCATTGCCTGAAGCAGTGCCGCAAAAATGGCGAGATCAAAGGAAGAACCGGATTTCCGGACATCCGCCGGAGCAAGGTTCATCAGCACTCTGCCCTTGGGGAAGGGAATGTGTGCGGCAAGCACCGCACTGTGTACACGGTCACGGCTCTCACGGATGCCGGCATCGGGCAGACCACAGATGTCAAACTGCTGGTGTCCCTTTGTGACCTCCGCTTCCACTGTGACCGGAAATGCGTTCAGTCCGAACAGACCAACGCTGTGAATCACAGAAAACATAGATTTCACTTTCTTTCCTTTTAAATCTGAGGAATATCCGGAATATCGGGCAGATCCGCAATATCTCCGGCAATCTCCGGAAAATTGGATACGACCGCCGAGGTGTCGAGCACCGGATCCGGTACATTCCACACGGGATCGGGAATATCCGTCGGTATATCAAAATCCGCCGCCGGCACCTCCGGTTCCATCGTCCTGCGTTTCGGGGATTCCGTATGCAGCCATGGGGAGGAACGGCTTTTTTTCTTCTTGACAGCAGGCTTTTCCGGCTCCGGCAGATTTGCCAGTACCTTTGCAGTTGAAAGCTCCGTGTCAGCAGCGGGCTTTTCTGCATCCATCGGTGAGATGCCTGCAAAAGCCGCAGGAACGGCGATTTCCGGACGAGCCGGCATTTCGGGCTTTACGGGGGCTTTCAGTGCCGCCATCCCTTCTGCCGAGGGCATGACCGGCTGACGGGACGTACTGAAATTGTCACGTTCCTTGTCGGAAAGCTCCGGCATTTCGCCGTTGTATTTCTGTTCAGACGTATCATGGGGGGGGTGATATTCCTCCAGACCATATTCCTGAATGGTGATATAATGCTCAAAATGCGGATAGCCCTCCTGCGTTTTGAGCCATTCCAGTTTTCTGGTTTCAGGGATCTGTGTCGCATAAACGATCATGAGGGCGATCGCCGCACCTGCATTCATCCACTGTGTCACAGCACCGATGCCGAGCACGACCATCAGCTTGATCAGCGGCTTCATCTGTTCCGACCTTGCCAGTGCCGCCTGCCAGATCACAAAAGCGGAAAAGGGGAGGGAGAGGAATGCACGAGCCATGGAAATCGTATCGGATGCCGCCGCAAGCGGCATGGTGTGCAGGACGATCGAAAGCACACAGAAAAAGATGGTGATGAAAAACCTGACAGTACGGTGTGTCCGGATGGACTGCATCAGCCCCCGACAGTCATCATAATGCGAGGTGTCCGGTGCCTGAAAGCGTTCACGGTTCTCACTCATAGAAGCCTCCGTTCTGCATGCTCTTGTCGATGTTGCCGGAATCATACTCATTGCCGATGTCCGCCATGGAACCGGTGTCCTTCTGACTGCGGATGTCGTAGCGTGAAACATACTCCTGTCCGAGTGCTGCATTCTGTTCTGCAAAGCGTTCGTTGAAGTAGGGGTACCCCTCCTGTTCACGCAGCCAGCGTGCATCATGACTCTCATACAGACCGTAGGCGAGCACCAGTGCAATCAGGATGCCCCAGAAAATATGGAATAATCCAGTCACCACACAGAGCACCGTGATGCCGATGGGGATGAGCAGGAGCTTGCCCTTTTCCTGACGGAGCAGGAAACCGAGCAGCATGACTGCGATCAGGCAGAAGAGTGCAGCGACCGCATAGGGAAAGCCCATTGTAAAAATGGCATTGCGTGCATAGGAGGTTTTCGGCGTGGTTTCCATTCCCTTGACGATCGGGAGCGTGATCGTGTGACAGTAGCCGTTGAGAACACAGAGAATGAGCAGCAGAAAGGAACGGATACTGTGGCTGCGTCTGAGCTTATTGGAAAGGCTCAGGCATTTGTCATAATGTGAAGTGTCGGGGGTATTGTTCATAGCAGTTACTCCTCATAGATGTCGGGCATTTCTGCCGTATTTGCGGAAAGATCATAGCCGGGATGATAACCGGCAGCGGAAGTAAGCTCCTGTTCTGTGAAGCGTACAGAAAAATGCGGATAGCCCTCCTGCTTTTGCAGAAAGTCCAGTTTCCGAAAATCACTGCAAAGCGTCAGCTCCGCAATCAGGAACGCAATTCCCATCCAGATATTGAGGATGGTCAGCAGCATACCGAGTATGGTCAGCAGAATGGCAAACACAAGCAGCTTGCGTTTTTCCGATGCCTGTGAGATCAGCACAGTCAGAGTCACGCCGAGCAGCAGTGCAAGGATCGCAAACGGCACCGCAGCAAGCAGATTGCCGGCACCGCCGGTAAGATATCTTAATGAGCCTCCGCCCAGCAGTACGAACATGGTGTTCGCACCGGTGAAGATCACCGTCAGCATGAACCGTGCTGTGCGGAATTTTTCAAGCAGTTCCAGCTTTTTGCGGCAGTTGTCATAATGCCCAGTATCCGGAGCCGCAGCGGAATTTGTCATAGCATCACCCCATCATCTGTCATAGGACGGAAATACATACAATTATAGTATAACACAATTCCCATCATTCGTCAACCAAAAATCAACCGCAGGAGCACGTTTTTCCAGAAAAAAACAGCTCCTGCGGTATTCTCTTCATGTTCCGCTGCGGACGCATGACAACAGCTTATGGGTTCAAAGGGCGTTAGCCCTTGCCGGTGCGGAGCACCGGCGATACCTGCCCCCTCCCCTTGGGAGGGGGCAGGGGGTGGGGAGATGTTTGCAGTACTTTCTCAAAGCCAGTGAAATTGCCATATACAGATCACATTGCTTCTTCCCGTTTCCGATAGATCCTGCTCGGTCTGTGTGCATCCCCCGATGTCATTTTATCCGTTTCCACGATCTTTTCTGCGATCTTCTTACGGAAATTCGCCTTGTACAGCTTCTGCCCCAGCAGGATCTCATAGACCCTCTGAAGCTGTGGCAGCGTGAATTCCTCCGGCACCAGTGCAAAAGCAATATCCGACCAGCTTACCTTGCTCCGGATGCGTTCTCTGCCGTATGCCACGATTTCCCTGTGGTCGAACGCCACACCATCCGCCATTTCCAGAATCTCCTCCACCGGATAGAACCTCGCTGTTCCGTCCTCCGGCAGCGAGAGCCGTTCGCTGGAAACAAGGGCATAGTAGGAAACGGAAATGATCCGCATCCTCGGATCCCTCTCAACCGCCCCCCATGTGTAGAGCTGCTCCAGATAAATGTCACTCAGCCCCGTTTTCTGGTGCAGTGCCCGCTCTGCCGCCGCATCCAGCGTTTCCTCCATCCCCACGAATACCCCCGGCAGAGAAAGCTGCCCCCGATAGGGATGCTCCTCCCGCCTGATCATCAGCACCTGCAATGTTTCATCAAGGATCGTGAACAGCACCGTGTCCACCGCCGCTGACGGTTTTTCAAATCTGGTGCTGTCGTAGCTTTTCAGAAATTCCTCTTCAGTCATGGTCTGCCTCCTTCGCAGTTTCTTCTATTATGATAGTATATTTTTGCTACTTTGTCAAGACCTTTTTGCAAAAAAATCCGCCGAAGGATTGAAAATGCAATAATTCAGGCACAATAAAGCACTGTGAATTTTATAAAATTAAATTAAAAGCATTGACAAATTCAGAAAAATATGTATAATAGATAGTAGGAAGTCAAATGAACGTGAGGCAAAACCTGAAATTTTCGGGGGAACAAAAATTCAACAGAATGGAGTGGAGTTGGTTATGAAGAAGATCAAAGCATTTCTTGCAGCAGTGATGATGCTGTCCAGCCTGTCCGCATCCTATGCAGGTGCGGCGGCAGTCAATGCAGCGGAGGAAGTGAACAGTCCGTATGAGGGTTATTACATCATCCGCAATGTCAACAGCGGACTTTGCCTGAATGTCGAGGGCGGTTCAGCGGACAACGGCACCAATGTACAGCAGTGGGGTGCTGCCCGTGGTGCGGATAACTGCATCTGGAGAGTGGAGGCAGCAGGGGACAATCTGTTCCGCATCTATTCCATGGTGGACGGCGGCAAAAACTGCCTGCTGAATGTGGATACCGCAAACAATAACAATATCAATATCTATGAGAATACCGGTGCGGATACTCAGCTGTTCTATCTGATGGGCAATGCGGACGGCTCTTTCCGCATCCTGTCCAAGGCGAATGCACAGGTGATCGAGGTCATCAATGCAGAAACCTCCTCCGGTGCCAATGTCCAGACATGGGGCATGAACGGCGTGAATTGTCAGGACTGGGAGCTGGTCGCTCTGGACTATGCGGCAGGTCTGACCGAAACCGAGGGTACTGCCGTGGGCGAGGGCGATTTCATCCCCGGCGACCTGAATGATGACGGCGTGGTGGACGGCTTTGACAGTGCGGTTGCAAAGCGTGTCATGCTCAAGGAAACCGCAACACAGCGTCAGAAATATGCCGGAAATGTCAGCGGTGACGAGAAATTCTCCGTTGCAGACATCGTGCAGATCCAGAAATTCCTGCTCACCGGCAAGGGCGATTTTATCAAGCAGGATGTGCCGGTCACAAGAAGCTATCCGGCAGTGAACGGCACCTATGAAAAGGCGTATGTAGAAACGACCAATGCAGGCTTTGAGAGCGAGGCATATGTCAACCTCTTCAATGAAGTCGGCTCCGATATGTCCCTGAATGTCAAGGCGGACACCGAGGGCGTGTATGCCGTTACTTTCCGCTATGCAAACGGCGGTACCGCTGACAGAAACGTGGAAGTCAAGGTCAGCGGCGAGAGCGTTGCATGGACATTGACCGGTGCCCCCACGGGTGCATGGACAACATGGGCGGAGGAAACCCTGTATCTTCCCCTGAAGGCAGGTGTCAACAGGATCACCCTGACCTCCCTGACAGCGGACGGTGCTCCCAATCTGGATTTCATCGCTGTGAATTCCACTGCGGAAACAGAGAGTGCCTCCACAGAGCTGCTCCCCATGACTGCTCCCAACCGTGGTTACGGCGTACAGGGCGTGGGCAAGGAGATGGAGGATCTTGACCGTGGTCTGTGTGCGACCCTTTCCGGCGGCAATATGCTGGTAAGCTGGCGTTCTCTGGCAACCGATCCGGAGAATATGACCTATAAGCTGTACAAGAACGGCGAGCTGGTCGGCACCTATGATTCCACACAGAAAACCAATGTGCTGGTGTCCGGTGCATCCGCTGCCGATGTATTCACCATGGATGCCTTTGTCGGCGATATTATGGTAGAATTTGCAGAACCGGCGATCGTGCTGGGTACAAAGAACAGCGGTCAGTCCGGTGCATATACCGAATTTGCCGTCACACCACCGGCAGAGCAGACCATGCCCGACGGCACGACCTGCACCTATACTCCAAATGACACTACCTGCGGCGACGTGGACGGTGACGGTCAGTATGAACTGATCGTGAAGTGGGATCCGTCCAACTCCAGGGACAATGCAAACGACGGCTATTCAGGCTCCGTATTCATTGACTGCTACAAGCTCGACGGCACACGTCTGTGGAGAATTGACCTCGGCAGGAATATCCGTGCAGGTGCACATTATACACAGATGGTCGTTGCCGATCTCGACAGTGACGGCAAGGCAGAAATGATGCTCAAGACCGCTGATGGTACTGTGGACGGCAAGGGAACGGTCATCGGTGATGCAAGCAAGGATTATCGTGGCAGCGATGGCAGAATCATTCAGGGTCCGGAATATCTGACGCTGTTCGACGGTCAGACCGGTGCGGCACTGGATACCATTGACTTCAGTCCGGCAAGAGGAACAGTCGGCGACTGGGGCGATACATGGGGCAACCGCTGCGACAGAATGCTGGCAACAGTGGCATATCTCGATGGTAAGACTCCCTCCGCAGTATTCGGCAGAGGTTATTATGCAAAGACTGCGGTAACAGCATATGATGTGGAAAACAAGAAGATCGTGAAACGCTGGAGTTTTGATACCGGAACGAATTCCTCCGATCCTGCATTCAATCAGGGCAACCACAGCCTGATCCCGATGGATGTGGACGGTGACGGTGCACACGAGATCCTCTACGGTTCCGTATGCTTTGAGAGCAACGGTACAGTGAAGTGGAGCACAGGTCTTGGTCATGGTGACTGTATGCAGGCTGGCGATCTGATTCCGGAACGCCCCGGTCTGGAGGTATTCCAGGTGCATGAGCATCATTATTGTGCAGAAGTGCATGACGCAGCGACCGGCGAGATCATCTGGAAGCTTGACGGCACGGATGACGTAGGACGTGGTATTGCACTGAACCTGACAGCGGATTCCGCAGGCATGGAATTTACCAGTGTTGTGGATGGTCAGGTTTATGCCTATAATCCGTCCTCCGGCAAGATCGAATCGCAGGGCTACGGCTGGAACGATAAGATCAAGTGGAGCATGAACACCGCAGTATGGTGGGACGGCGATCTGGAACGTGAAGCAATGGACAGAACCATGATCGAGGATACGGGCGGCAGAAAGTTCACCGGTGATGGATCCTATAACAATGCCTCCAAGTCCAATGCATGCCTGACCGCTGACCTCTTCGGCGACTGGCGTGAAGAAGTGGTGCTCCATGCGGACGGCAACAAGATCCGTATCTTTGGCACTACCTTTGAAACCGAAACCCGACTCGATACCCTGATGCATGACGACCAGTACCGCTGCGGCGTAGCAACGGAGAATGTCGGCTACAATCAGGCACCCAATACCAGCTTCTTCCTCGGCACTGGCTATGACCTGCCGGCGGCAGCAAGCATCTACACCATCCGTTAACAGATCCGATCCCCCTTTGCTCCGGCAGAGGGGGATTTTTCTGCCGTTTTCCGGAAAACCATTGCATTTGCGGCTGGATTCTGCTATAATAGTAGCATACATTACTGTGAACGGAGTGATTACAATGACATTGGAACACGGACGGCCTGCCGACTGCACGGGCAGACTGGAAAAGGAAGTGCAGACCTATGACCTGCTGGATTCCCTCGGCATTGCATATGACCGAGTGGATCATGAACCTGCATTCACAATGGAGGTCTGCGAGGAGATCGACAGGGTACTCGGGGCGATGATCTGCAAGAATCTCTTTCTCTGCAACCGCCAGAAAACGGATTTCTACCTCCTGCTGATTCCGGGGGACAAGGTGTTCAAGACCAAGGAGATCACGGGGCAGCTCGGCTGTTCACGCCTTTCCTTTGCGGATGGGGAGAGCATGGAGCAGTACCTGAACCTGACCCCCGGCTCTGCGAGCATCATGGGGCTGATGTTCGACCCCGAATGCAAGGTGCGGTTCGTGGTGGATGAGGATGTGATGAAAGCGGAATATTTCGGCTGTCACCCGTGCATCAATACCTCCAGCATCCGTATGAAAACAGCGGATGTGTTCGGAAAGCTCACGGACGCACTCGGGCATGAAATGACCGTGGTAAAGCTTGCCGGCGAGGACGCATCATGAATATGAAAAAGTACGCAGAGCAGTTTTGCAGTCAGCAGCATGCCATCATTGCGGAGGAAGAAAAAGCACTTTCAGAGCTGCATGATGATCTCTCGAATGCGGATTTCACCGTCGGGGAGCATAATCCCAGTACGGGTCTGCTGGCTGTATCCTTTGTGTTCATGTCGCTGATGTGTGCCAAAACAGTGACGCAGGAGGTCATCCGGAACGGGTGGCAACTGATGGAGATATTCCTCCTCTGCCTGCTTGCTTTTTTCGGACTGCTGACGCTGTACCAGTTTCTGCACCAGAAATACAAACGTAAGATCCGCATTTACCAGAAAATCATGTTTTATGGTAAGGACTGCTGGGAATTCCGGCAGATCGACCGCATTGAATGCAATTCCTCGGGAATGATCCGTGTCATCATTGACGGGAAAACTGCCGCAAGAACGCAGTTTTCCGATGAACATGCCGGACGGCTGCTGGCGTGGGGAAAGAAATGCGGCATCCGTGTCGATAATGCATACAGAGAGCCGGAACTGCTGAAAAGGAGGAGCCTATGAACATTCAGATCTTCGGCACGAAAAAGTGCTTTGATACCAAGAAAGCCGAGCGTTATTTCAAGGAACGCCGTGTGAAATACCAGCTCATCGACATGAAGGAAAAGGGCATGAGCAAGGGCGAATTCCAGAGCGTCATGAAGGCGGTCGGCGGACTCGATGCCCTGATCGACCCGAAAGCCAAGGATCAGGAGCTGCTCACGCTCCTGCAATACCTCACCGATGCCGACAAGCTCGAAAAGGTCTTTGAAAACCAGCATCTGATCAGAACCCCCATTGTCCGCAGCGGCAAGCTTGCCACGGTTGGCTTCCAGCCGGATGTGTGGAAAAACTGGGAATAGGAGGAAATCTTATGAAACACCGCAAACTCATTGGTGCTGCTGCCGCATGTGCACTCATGGCATCCTCGCTGCCTGCCGCAGCACAGCCGCTTCAGGCGGCAGAAACGCCGGACAAGGTCATTGCCCTGACCTTTGATGACGGCCCGAATACCACCACGACCAACGAGATCCTTGATCTGCTGGAGGAATACAACGCAGTTGCGTCATTTTTCCTCATCGGTGACAATATCAATGCAGAAAGTGCAGTCACCGTCAAGCGTGCCTATGATATGGGCTGTGAGATCAACAACCATTCCAAGACCCATTCCAATATGCCGAGTATGACAGCGGAGGAAATGCAGGCGGAGATCGCCTATGTGGATGATTATGTGTATGAGATCACGGGCGAATATACCAAATTCTTCCGCCCCCCGTTCATCGACACCAACCAGACCATGTTCGAGGTCATCGACCAGCCTTTCATCGGCGGTTTCGGCTGCTATGACTACATGGAGAACGTCACCGCCGAGGATCGTGCCAATGCCGTGCTTGATGCCGCAAAGGACGGATTGATCGTGCTCCTCCATGATGCCGCCGGCAATGACCAGACTGTTGAAGCTCTCAAAACCATCATCCCCGAGCTGATTGCGGACGGCTATGAGTTCGTTACTCTCACGGAGCTGTTCGAGCGTCAGGGCGAAACGCCCAAGGGCAACCTCCTTTATAATGAGGTCGCAAAGTATCCCTGTGCGGATTATTCCCTGCATACCGAGGTTTTCAGCGGCGAAGCCACCGGCGATCCGAGCTGGGCAGGCTGGAGCGATACCGCCGTACTCGACAGGGAACTGCTCGCAGAGCTGGGCGATTCCTACGCCATCGAGGTGGAATACGAGGGCAGCTTCCCTCCGCAGGCAGTGCTCCAGAAATGGTCGGGCGAAACGGTCTGGCAGACCATCCAGCCCGCCTATTCCAACGGGGAACGTGCCTGCATCATGGCACAGGACATCCTCAATGCCCTTGAAGCCTGCGGCGTGGACTATGCCGACCTTGACCGCATGACCATCACCCCGAGCAACGGCAGCATCACCATGACCAGAGCCGCCATCCTCACGAAAACCGACGCAGATACGCCCCTTGCCGGTGATGTCAATGCGGACGGCAAACTGGATGTGAAGGATGTGATCCTGCTCCAGAAATACCTCCTCGGTCTGGAGGAGCTGACGCAGCAGCAGGCAGAGAATGCCGCCCTCCATCCGGACGATGCGGTCAATGCCTATGATCTGGCGATCCTGAAAAAGATGCTCACACAGAATGGAAAGTAAGGTGAACCTATGAACCGTATACTCGATTGGGAGCAGTACCTCGCCGCCGCCGCTGAAACTGTGGCGGAGGGCATTGTCATGCTCCGGAATGAAAACCACGCCCTCCCTCTGCACAAGGAGGAAACGATCGCTGTGTTCGGCAGAATGCAGCTCCACTACTGTAAAAGCGGCACAGGCTCCGGCGGTCTGGTGAATGTGTCCAAGGTTACGGGCATTCTTGACGGATTGCTTGCATGCGGTGTCCGTGTGCATGCACCGCTGCTGGAAACCTATCAGAAGTGGGAGCAGGAGCACCCCTTCGACCACGGCGAGGGCTGGGGCAAGGAACCCTGGTCACAGGAAGAAATGCCCCTCACTGATGCAATCGTGCAGGATGCCGCCGCAGCCTGCAAAACCGCCGTTGTCATCATCGGCAGAACCGCCGGCGAGGAGCAGGACAACCGGCTGGAGGAGGGTTCGTTCCTCTTCAGTGCCGCCGAGCAGAGCATGCTCCGGCAGGTGCGGAATGCCTTTGCAAAGGTCATCGTCCTCCTCAATACCGGAAATATCATGGATCTGGGCTTTTTCGATGCCTGTGTTCCGGAGGCCCTCCTCCTCGTATGGCAGGGCGGCATGACCGGCGGCACGGGTACCGCCTCCGTCCTCACGGGTGAGGTCAGCCCCTCCGGCAAGCTCCCCGACACCATCGCCCTGCAAACGGAGGATTACCCCTCCCATCGCTGGTTCGGCGATCGTGACAGGAATTTCTACTGCGAGGACATCTATGTCGGCTACCGCTATTTTGAAACCTTCGCCAAGGACAGGGTTCGCTATCCGTTCGGCTTCGGTCTTTCCTACACCGCATTTTCCCACGCAGTCACCGCTGTGAATGCCGGAAACGATGCACTCGACTTCACCGTCCGTGTCCGGAATACGGGCGATTTTGCCGGAAAAGAGGTCATCCAGCTCTACTGTGAAGCACCGCAGGGCATGCTCGGCAAGCCTGCAAGGGTGCTCTGTGCCTATGCGAAAACCAAGACCCTCGCTGTGCAGGAGGAGCAGGAGCTGCATTTGCAGGTCGGACTCTCTGCACTTGCCTCCTATGACGATTCCGGCGTGACCGGACACCGTTTCTGTGAGGTGCTCGAATCCGGTGCCTACCGCTTCTATGCCGGCACGGATGTGCGGAGTGCGGAGCTTTGCCATACCTTTGAACAGCCGGAAACCGTCGTTGTCAGCCGCTGCTCACAGGCAATGGCACCCGTCCTCCCGTTCCAGCGGATGAAGCCGGAACGTACAGCGGACGGCGGCTATGCCATAGTGATGGAAGATGTCCCCCTCAATGAAGTCGATGAGCAGAAGCGGCACACCGCCGGACTGCCCGAGGAGATCCCGTACACCGGCGACAGGGGCATCACTCTTGCCGATGTGCACAGCGGAACAAACACAATGGAGGAATTCATCGCACAGCTCACGGATGAAGAGCTTGCCTGTATCATCCGTGGCGAGGGCATGGGCAGCCCGAGAGTGACCGCCGGCACCGCCTCCGCATTCGGCGGCGTTTCGGATGCACTTACCGCAAAGGGCATTCCCTGCGGCTGCTGCTCCGATGGTCCCTCCGGCATGCGGCTCGACTGCGGCACCAAGGCATTCAGCCTGCCCAACGGTACCCTGATCGCCTCCACCTTCAATCAGGAGCTGACGCAGCGGCTCTACACGTTCATGGGTCTGGAAATGACTGCCAACCATGTGGACTGCCTGCTCGGACCCGGCATGAACATCCACCGTCACCCCCTGAACGGACGCAATTTTGAGTATTTTTCCGAGGATCCCTATCTCACCGGCACCATGGCAGCCGCACAGCTCAGGGGTCTGCATTCCGTGGGTGTGACCGGAACGGTCAAACATTTCTGCGGCAACAATCAGGAAACCAACCGCCATTTCCTTGACGATGCAGTGTCCGAACGTGCCCTCCGTGAGATCTATCTCAAGGGTTTCCGGATCGCTGTGCAGGAGGGGAATGCCGATTCCATCATGACGACCTACGGCTCCGTGAACGGACTCTGGACGGCTGGCAGCTATGACCTGAACACCGTCATTCTCCGCAATGAATGGGGCTTTGAGGGCATCACCATGACCGACTGGTGGGCAAATATCAACCGCCGTGGACAGGCACCGGACAAGACCGATTTTGCAGCAATGGCGATGGCTCAGAATGACATTTATATGGTCTGTGCACAGGGCGATTCCCACGAGGACAACACCCTCGCCTCCCTTGCGGACGGCAGCCTGAAGCGTGCGGAATTACAGCGGAATGCCGCCAATATCTGCAAATTCCTCCTGCAAACCAACGCCATGAAGCGGCTCCTCGGCACACATGTACCCGTGGAGATCATCAACCGCCCCGAGGATGAGCAGGGCAGCGATGCACCGGTCGTGTTCTATGATCTGGACGGCACGCTTGAACTCGACCTCTCCGGAGTCTGCACGGATAAAGGCATGAGCCACAGCTTCGCTCTGACCGTGATGCAGTCCGGTTTCTACCATGCTGCGATCACCGCAAGCTCCGAAGCCGGAGAACTCGCCCAGATGCCCGTGACCATGTTCAGCATGGGTACGCCGAACGGTACCTTCACCTTCAACGGCACCGGCGGCAAGCCCGTCACCATCACCAAGAAATTCCCCATGTTCTCACGCTATACAGCCATCCGTCTGTATTTTGCCCAAAGCGGACTGAAGCTGCACAGCATCCGCTTCACCCTCCTCCAGCAGTGGGATGATGCGTCTACGATCCAGTGATCACAAAGCCGGTGCACCGCACCGGCTTTGTTTTTTCCTCGGAGGACGGTGTTTCAGGGGGCAAGGGGGCGAAGCCCCCAAA
>JAFTQJ010000015.1 GCA_017462785.1 Oscillospiraceae bacterium
AACGCATCTTTTCGGCAAAATTTCACGCATCCTGCGTTGAAAAGGTTTGACAGGCGACAGCCTGCCTGCACCTTTTCGCCTTGTCTGCATGAAATTTCTGCTCGAAAATCTGCGTATTATTTTAGTGTCAACACTCCCTAAAAAACACGATGCTCCGGATGAAAACGGAGCATCGTTTTTGTATCATTCTGCTATCAGTTCCGAAAGCCCCTCCAGCGTGAACACGATCCGCACGGTTTCGGTGAATTCCTGCTCCAGATCGTTAAAAGCGGCGTTACGCAGGGGGAAGGAAATGAGTGTCACATCCGTCATATCGTAGCCGTTGTCGGTCTTGAAGGCGTACTGCGGTATGCCGGTGAGGGATTCCGCTTTCACGCCGTCCAGCCAGACCTCCTCCACGGTGAGGACAACCGTTTCATTCACGCCCAGCGGATAGGGGTCGATGTTTTCAATACGCAGGTAAACCGTGTCCGCTGCGTCAAAATCCGCACAGCCGGAAATGTCCCATGTGCAGTCATATTTTCCGTTGGTGAAGATCGGATCACCTGCAAGGCAGAAGTCCTCTGCGTCGAGATCGTTGAAGTCTGCCTCCAGAATGGCAGTGCCGAGCTGGATCTGACCGTCCTCATTGACAGGAGGGGGTGCCAGAAAATCCTCCAGCGTTCCGGTGAAGCCGGCACCGACTGCGGCGGCGTATTCGAGAATGCATGCGGCATCGGATGCATTGACCGCACCGTCCCTGTTGATGTCACCGTAGAGGGTAACGGCAGGTGCGGCGGTACAGGGCAGTGCTGCGGACATTGCCGGCAGCAGGAATGCTCCCAGCAGGGCGGCAGATTTGCGGAAAAATTTCTGTTTTTTCATACGGATTCCTCCTTTTCATATGCATTGACTCGGAAAAAGGCTGAAACAGAATTGCCGGCGGTCTGCTTCTTTAAGCACATTATACCGTATTCATTCCTGTTTGTCAAGGCGTTCTTTGGCTAAAAGGTAGAATCTTAACCGTCATTTTGCACAAACTTTGTGCAATGTGCAGATATTGACGCATTTCGACAGACTGAAACACCCGTGCATCATCCTGCACGGGTGTTTGATTTGGATCCGGTCGATCCGGCTCATTCATTGGAGAAAATGAAATCTTCAAGTGTTCCGGTGAAGCCGGCACCGACTGCGGCGGCGTATTCAAGAATGCATGCGGCATCGGATGCATTGACCAAACCGTCCCTGTTGAGGTCGCCGTAGAGAGGCTCCGTATCCGTGGGCGGCTCGGTGGTTTCTTCGCCTGCGTTCGGATCTCCCATGATGCCGATCTGAATGATCTCAATATCCCTGTCGGGGATGCCGTAGTCTGCCATCAGCTCGGAGTTTTTGAGTGTCAGCATCACTCGGTAGCAGTCATAAATGCTGTCACGATAGGCATTTTCCGTGTAGCCCTCCTCAAACTCCGCAATACGGTCAAAGTCGATCGTGATATTGTAGGTGTGATGACCTGCGAGAATGTAGTTGTACGGTTCAATGCGGATCAGGCTGTCCGTGGTTTCGACCGTCCCGAGAGCATTCCCATTCTCGTCATAACCATCTGCCAGCACGGTTTTGCTCCAGTTTTCAGGGAAACCGAACAGCTCCGGAGAATCGCCGAGGGTTTCGCAAAGCCCGTCGGTCATGAGCACGGAATCACAGTGCACAGTGTAGGTGTTGAATGCATAGGAGTGATCCTCGAACGGAAAAACATACCACGTCAGAGCGTCGTAACAGGGGAGCTTTGTTTCGTCCAGAGATGCCTCGTCCATAGCAGAAACGCCCATTTCCGTGCAGAATTCTGTGTACACCTCGTAGTCAGAGAGGGAGAGGTAGTATTCAAAATTCCTGACAGCCGCATCCTCCGCATGAACCGTGACGGGCAGTGCCGGCACCATGAGTGTACTGAGAACAACAGCAGCGACCCGGTTGGTTACTTTACGCATAAAAATTCCTCCTTTGCATTGATTGCTAAAAGCACGATCTTTGAAACAGGATAGCTGAAAACCTGTTCCTTATAAGTAAATTATACAGTATTTGCCAACGCTTGTCAAGGGTGTTTTTTAAAAAAAGGTAGAAATTCAACTTGAATCAGGCGTTGGATTTGTACTAAATTCACAAAACTATTTTGCATCACGGATAAAAGGGCAGCGGTTCCGGAGCTTCCCGTTCTGTTTTCCCCATCCTCCGCATACAATCCCTCAGTACATCAAATGACAGGAGGCTGATACTATGAAGGGACTCACAGAAGCACAGGCACGGGAGCGATTGAAGGAATACGGCGAAAATGTCCTCGCTTCGGCAAAACCGCCGGGTCCTGTACGGATCTTTTTCGGGCAGTTCAAGGATGCCATGGTGCTCATTCTGCTTGCCGCAACCGGCATTTCCGCCCTGCTCGGGGAATGGACGGATGCTGTTACCATCATCGTGATCGTCCTGCTCAATGCCATCCTCGGCTTTGTGCAGGAGTACCGCACCGAAAAAACCCTCGAAGCTCTGCGGAATATGACCGCACCCACCGCCCGTGTGTACCGTGACGGCAAATTGCAGGAGCTGCCTGCAAGCCGCCTTGTGCCGGGGGACTGCATTGCCGTCGAAGCCGGCGACTGCGTACCGGCGGACTGCCTGCTCACCACGGCAAACCGCATCTATGCAAATGAATCCGTTCTCACCGGTGAAGCCGAGCCGGTCGCCAAGCAAAGCGGCACGAAACAGCAGGATCTCTCCGGCATGCACCGCCCCTACCTCCTCTACGCAGGCACGGCGGTCACAAGGGGCAGCGGTACTGCGGAAGTCACCGCAACCGGAAAAAATACGCAGATGGGGCAGATCTCCGGCATGCTCACCGACATCGAACGAACCGAAACACCCCTCCAGAAACGGCTCGGGGAGCTTGGCAAAACGCTTGCTGTGATCTGCATCGGAGTCTGCCTTGCCGTTTTTGCGGCAGGTGTCCTGCGTGGCGAGCCGGTGTTTGACATGCTCATGACCGGCATTTCCATCGCAATTGCGGCGATTCCGGAGGGACTTCCGGCGACTGTCACCATTGCACTTGCACTTGCCGTGAGCCGCATGATGAAGCACAAGGCTCTTGTGAACCGCCTGCACAGCGTCGAAACACTGGGCTGTACCTCGGTCATCTGCTCCGACAAGACCGGAACGATCACCGAGAACCGCATGACTGTGACCGACATCTGCACCGCAGAACAGGCATTTTCCGTAACCGGCAGTGCCCTGCGGCGTGAGGGGGCGATCCTCGAAAACGGCATGCATGTCAACCCGAAAAGCGTGCCGCCCCTCCTGCATCTGCTTGAATGTGCCGTGCTCTGCAACAATGCGGAGATCACCTCCGCAGAGCCTGCCAATGCAAGGAACAGGGGCAGTCTGCAAGGCGGCGGCAGCTGGACGGCGGTCGGCGACCCCACGGAAACCGCATTGCTGGCAGCCGCCGCAAAGGGCGGTGTTTCGGCGAAAATACTCTCCGACCGTGTCCGCACCGCCGAGGAGCCGTTCGACAGTGACACCCGATGCATGACCGTCATTGTCAGAAACGGCGGCAGACGCACGGGCTTTGCAAAGGGTGCAGCGGATGTCATATTGAAAAAATGCGGCTTCGTCCGGACAAAAAGCGGCATCCAGCCCCTGACCTCCGCCATGCAGAAACGCATCCTCCAAAGGGCGGAGGAGCTGTCGGATCGTGCTCTCCGTGTGCTCGCCTTTGCAGAAAAGGACGATGTACAGGGACTTTCCGACTGTGAAAGCGGCATGGTGTTCCTCGGTCTGACCGGCATGCTCGATCCGCCAAGAGCCGAGGCAAAGGAGGCGATCCGCACCTGTGCATCCGCCTGTGTGCGGACGGTCATGATCACGGGCGACCACCGCAAAACCGCCGCCGCCATTGCCAAACAGGCAGGTCTGCTGCGTGGCGGTGAGGTCGTGACGGGGGATGAGCTTGACCTGATGAATGATGCGGAGCTTGACCGCAGACTGCCGAAAATCAGCGTTTTTGCAAGGGTCAATCCCTCCCACAAGCTCCGGCTCGTCCGTGCTTTCAAGCGAAGCGGACATATCGTGACCATGACGGGCGACGGCGTGAACGATGCCCCAGCCATCAAGGAAGCGGATGTGGGTGTTGCAATGGGTGAGGGCGGCACGGACGTTGCAAAGCAGGCGGCGGATGTCATCCTCATGGACGACAACCTCGCAACGCTTGTGAAGGCGGTTGAACAGGGACGCTGCATCTATGCGAATATCCGCAAGTTTGTGCGGTATCTGCTCTCCTGCAATATCGGCGAGGTCATCACCATGTTCCTCGGGATCCTCATGGGTATGCCCGTTGTGCTGCTGCCGGTGCAGCTTCTGCTGGTGAATCTGGCAACGGACGGACTGCCGGCAATTGCACTCGGACTTGAACCGCCGGAGCGTGATGTGATGAAAAAGCCGCCCCGAAAGCCGGATGAGAGCTTTTTTGCGGATGGTCTGCTGGGGAAGATCGTCTGGCGTGGTGTGTTCATCGGACTTTGCACGCTCGGTTCATTCAGTACCGCCATGCGGTTCGGTGCGGAGCTTCCGCAGGCGAGAACAGCGGCACTCCTGACGCTGGTGCTCTCCCAGCTCATTCATGTATTCGAGTGCAAAGCCGAGCACGGCACACTGCTGAGTGTCCGCTATTTTTCCAACTGGAAGCTGATTGGTGCAGTGGTGCTTTCCGCCGCCCTGACCGCCGTGACCATCTGGCTGCCGCAGGCACAGGTGATCTTCGGCACCGCCGCCCTCTGCGGTGACATCCTCTGGCAATCCCTCGCCTTTGCCGCCGCCGTCCCCGTGATCTCCTCCATTGCCGGAATGTTTGGAAAAAACAAGACCGGCAAACGATAAAGGCAGCCAAGGACGAAGTCCTTTGGCGGGTTGAGGAAACCACAGGATACCTTCTTATATGTGTTCAAATCCTGAAAATTCCCGTTTTCCTCTTGCAAAAAACGTAAAATGTGGTATAATATATCCTGTAACCGTAAATGTCATCATAACAGGAGGAATTTATGCCGAATTATACAGGCTGTCAATGCACTGTCTGCCAGAATACTTTCCGTCCGGAGGACGACATCGTTGTCTGCCCCGACTGCGGAACCCCCTACCACCGGAGCTGCTACGCATCCAAGGGAATGTGCATCAATACTGCACTCCATGCCTCCGGTCAGAGCTGGCAGGAGCTGCACCGTCAGAAGCTGGAGGAACGGGAATGCCCCAACTGCCGCCATATCAATGCACCGGATGCACAGTACTGCTCCGTCTGCCATACACCCATGCGAAATGGCGGGCAGGACGGAGTTTCCCCCCATATCAATATCGTAATGCCCGACGGCAGAACCATGACCCTTGACCCGAATGACCCGTGCTGCGGCATGGATCCCGAGGAGGATCTGGACGGCGAAAAGCTGGGCGATGTAGCGGATTTTATCGGCAATAATACATTATATTATCTGCCCCTCTTCAAGCGGTTCAAGGAAGGCGGAAAGAAAACTTCCATCAATCTTCCGGCTCTGCTCTTCCCCCATCTCTATTTTGCCAACCGCAAAATGTGGCTCATGACCTTTCTGACCGTTCTTGTCATGACCATCTGCGGCATTCCTGCCATGCTGACAAGCATCGAGTCCGCCTATACTTCCAAGGAAACGATCGAGATGTACCAGCAGTACGGCATGGATCCCCAGGCAATGATCGGGCCTCTGCTTTCCTTTATCGAGGCGAATGAATCGCTGATTCTGTCGCTGGATATCATCTTTTATGCCGTGCAGCTCGGTCTGCGTGTGCTGCTGTGCATTTTTGCCAACTGGCTCTATTACCGCCACACCCTCAGACATGTGCGGAAAATACGGCTTTCCGGCACATCCGGCAAGATGAAGCAGATGTTCCTGCGTTCCGACGGCGGTTCCAATCTGCTGAATATCTTCGGTGCAGCCGGCATTTCCATCGGCATGTATTTTGCAGCAATGTGTGCGATCCTGCTGCCGTTCATGCTGCTGTGATGTTTTCGTGAAAATCCACAAAAATCAAGAATCCCCCTTGACAAGGGGGATTTTCTATGGTATAATGTGTAAGATTGCTTATGATGTACAAGCAGTCCAATCCTTGCCCGTGAAAGCGGGCGAAATCCAGAAGGAGGTGCAGCAAAATGGCAAAGCTGAACGAAACTTATGAGGCAATGGTTGTATACAGCCTCAAGAACGGCGAGGATGCAGCAAAGGCACTCGTTGAAAAGTTTAAGAATCTCATTGAGAAGAACGGCACACTGACTGAGGAAGTGAACGAGTGGGGCAAGCGTAAGCTGGCTTACCCGATCAACTACGAGGCAGACGGATACTATGTACTGTATACATTCACATCCGCCCCTGATTTCCCGGCAGAGCTCGGTCGTGTTCTGAACATCACCGACGGCGTTCTGCGTTCTATGGTAACTACTAAGTAAGACCATAACGCAAATCGAATTTTCCGATAAATTTCCAATAGTGGGGAGGTACTGAGAGATGTATAACAGAGTCATTTTGATGGGCAGACTGACAGCGGATCCCGAGCTGCGTCAGACACAGAGCGGTATTTCTATGTGCCGTGTTTCGATCGCAGTTGACCGCAGTTTTGCACGACAGGGCGAAGAGAGAAAGACTGATTTCTTTGACATTACGTTCTGGAGACAGCAGGCTGAGTTTGTATGCCGTTATTTCTCCAAGGGCCGCATGATCCATGTGGAGGGCAAGCTTCAGAATGATAATTATACTGACCAGAATGGTGTCAAGCATTACAGAACTGCGATCATTGCGGAGAATGTAGATTTCTGCGGTGACAAGCGTCAGGATAATGGCGGTAATGCGGGCTATTCTGCACCGAACCAGTACAACAATCAGTACAATAACAACCAGTATGGTAATCAGTACAGCGGCAATGCACCGCAGTACAATGCTCCCCCCCAGCAGCAGTATCAGCAGCAGTATGCACAGCCGGCACCTGCACCGCAGGCAGCAGTGAACCGTGCACCGCAGCCGATCGAGCTGGGCAATCTGGAAGATTTTGAAGAAGTTCTGAGTGACGGCGAAGTACCGTTTTAATCTATAGAAAAGGAGATTTTAAGTATGGAACGTGAAAGAAATTCCCGTCCTTCTAAGCGTCCCCGCAAGAAGGTTTGCATGTTCTGTGTTGACCGTGTAGAGAAGATCGACTACAAGGACATCACAAAGCTGAAGAAGTGCATGACGGAAAGATCCAAGATCCTGCCCAGAAGAGTGACAGGTACTTGTGCATTCCACCAGCGTGAGCTGACAGTTGCCATCAAGAGAGCAAGACACATCGCTCTGCTGCCTTATGTAAGCGACTAATCAGAATGCCCCGAGGTTTTTATGACCTTGGGGCGTTTTCTTTTTGGGGGAATGAATCTGACCTTGCAAATATCTCCGAAATATGGTATACTAATATGGTAAAACAATCCGACACAACTATCAAAGAAAGGAAAGGCTTATGAAAAAGAACAGATTCACTGCGGCTGTCACCTGTGCGGCGTTGTTGCTGACAATGGGGGCAATGCCCGTGCCGACGACCGTATTTGCAGAAGAAACAGCGGCTGGCGATGTGCAGGAAGAGGTGCTCACCTATGGTGCACTGCGTTATGTCATCAGCGGCGAAAGCATCCGCATTGTGGGATGTGATACGTCCGTGACTGAGGTCGAAATTCCGGCGGAAATCGACGGGATTCCGGTCAAGGCGGCGGCGGAGGATACCTTTGCAGGCTGTAAGGAGCTGACGGATGTGGTCTACAATGCCGCCGGAAAGGTCGAAGTCCTCTTTGCAGATACGGCTCTGAAAACCCTGACCATCGGCGGTGCTGTGACCAGCATCGAAAAGGACATCCTCGACGGCTGTGACTATGTGCACCTGATCCTCCGCACACGCTCCATTCCGTTCGGTACGCTCGGACACTGTGCAGCCATCACGGAGCTGACGCTCGGTGATGAGGTCGAAACGATGGGAACCGCCTGCTTCTGCCACTGCCCGTTCATTATGAAAGTGAACATCGGCAAGGGACTTGAAGTATTCGACAGCAGTTCCCTGCTCGCCTGCGGAGCGATCGAAGAATTTTCCGTGTCCGAGGAGAACCCCTACTATGCCTCCGTGGACGGCGGACTCTACAACCGTGAGCTGACCACCATGTACCGCTACCCTGCCGGAAAGGTTGCTGACAGCTTCACTGTGCCGGATTCCGTGGAATTTGTATTCCGCAACACCTTCCATACCAGTTCCCTGCGTGAGATCACCCTCCATGCCGGTGTGAACATGGTCGGTGCAAATGCCTTCTGCGATGCATTTGCTCTGGAAAACATCCATGCTGCGGAAGAAAATGAATGCTACCATGATACGGACGGCGTGCTCTATGACACCCGTTATGCCTCCCTCCACACCTACCCCCTCGGCAAGCCCGAAACTTCCTTCACCGTTCCCGAGGGCACCAAGGAGATCGGCATGCACGCATTCCTCAACAACATTGAGCTGCGTGAGATCTATCTCCCCGACAGCGTGACCGTGCTGAATGACGGTGCATTCCAGAACTGCACCGGACTGGAAAAAATTGAACTGCCGGAGAAAATGGAGCGTCTGGGGGCTTCTGCCTTCAATAACTGTGCCGTGCTGGAAACGATCGAATTCCCCGAGGGACCGGAGAGCGTTTCCGACAGCCTGTTCATGTACTGCGGCTCCCTCAAGGAGATCACACTGCCCGAAACTGTGCGGTATATCGAGATCAACGGCTTCCACAGCTGTTCTTCTCTGACACAGGTGAACCTCCCCTCCAGTCTGGAGTCCATTGAATACTACGCTTTCAATTACTGCACCTCCCTGAAGGACATCACCTTCCCCGAGGGTCTGAAAACCATCCGGAACAGCTTTCAGGAGTGCACGGCACTGGAAACCGTGAGCTTCCCCAAGAGCCTGCAAAAAATCGAGGGCTATGCATTCACCATCGTTGACCCCATCACGGATATTTACTATGCCGGCACCGAAGCGGAGTGGAATGCCATTGACATCGGTTTCGGCAATGATGCTTTCACGGATGCCGTGATCCACTATGAAGGCTCCGGCGAATCCGGACCCGTGCAGAATGCCGGTGATCTTTCCGGCGACGGCATGACGACCGTGACCGACCTTGTATACCTCCAGAAGCACCTGTTCAACCACCGCCGTCTGACACAGGAAGAGCTTTCCGCAGCCGACCTCACCGGTGACGGCAGTGTGGATGCCTTTGACCTTGCATTCCTGAAAAAGAAGCTGCTGGCAGAATAAGGTGTTCGGGGATGCTCTTCCCCAAAGCCATCAGCACCCATATGCGGAAGCACAGAATCTACCCTAAATTTTCAAAAAACCCTTGCATTCTATTCAAGATTCTGGTATAATAGATGTATGTGTTTCCGCACATCAAAAAATAACAGAAAAGAGGAACATTCATGCCTGCAAATATTGTAATCGGAACCCAGTGGGGCGATGAAGGCAAGGGCAAGGTCATTGATATTATGGCTTCCCGTGCAGAAGTGGTAGTACGTTCACAGGGCGGCAACAATGCCGGTCATACCGTAGTCAGCAACGGTCAGGTGTACAAGCTCCATCTCGTGCCCTCCGGTATCCTGTATCCCGATACACAGTGCCTGATCGGTGCTGGTGTTGTACTTGATCCCAAGGATTTCATCGGTGAGCTGGATGAAATGGAAAACCGTGGTGTTTCCACCGCAAATCTGAAGATCGACCCCCGTGCACATGTGGTAATGCCGTGGCATCTGACATTGGACGGACTTTCTGAGCAGTTCAGAGGCAACAGCGACATCGGCACCACCAAGCGTGGTATCGGTCCGACTTACATGGACAAGTACGAAAGATGCGGCATCCGCATCTGTGATCTGGTCAATCCTGCTGTTTTCGCAGAAAAGGCAAGAGCGACCGGTATTCTGAAGAACAAAATCATTACAGAGGTATACGGCGGACAGGCTCATGATCTGGATGCTGTGATCGCTGAATACACCGCATACGGCGAGCGTCTGCGTCCCTATGTTGCAGATGTTTCCGTTCTGACCTATGAAGCATACAAGGCTGGCAAGACCATCCTCTTTGAGGGTGCACAGGCTACTCTGCTGGATATTGATTTCGGTACCTATCCCTATGTTACAAGCTCCCATCCGGTTTCCGCAGGTGTGTGCGTTGGTACAGGTGTAGGTCCTCGTATGATCGACAATATCATCGGTGTTGCAAAGGCATACACCACAAGAGTCGGCAAGGGCCCGTTCCCGACAGAGCTGTTTGATGAAGTGGGCGACCAGATCCGTGAAAAGGGCGGAGAATACGGCACAACCACCGGCAGACCCCGCCGTACAGGCTGGTTCGATGCTGTGATCGTGCGTCATTCCGTTCGTGTGAATGGTCTGGATGGTCTGGCGATCAACAAGCTCGACACACTCAGCGGTCTGGGTACACTGAAGGTGTGCGTGGGCTATGTGAAGCCCGATGGTACGACCCTGCGTGATTTCCCGTCCTCTCTGGAGGAGCTGGCAGAATGTGCTCCGGTTTATGAGGAAATTCAGGGCTTTGATGAGGATATTACAGGCTGCCGTACATTTGAAGAGCTGCCGAAGGCTTGTCAGGATTACATCCTGCGTCTGGAAGAGCTTTGCGACTGCAAGGTTGCTATGGTAGGTGTGGGTCCTGACCGTGACCAGATGATCGAGCGGTGAGCCACCGCTGGCAGACGCATTTGATAGGCATTCTGTAAAGGAGAGTCAGTTTTTTGCGAGCAAGCTCTCTGAAACGCATGTTTCTTTGTGCTTTGCACAAGAGAAACATAGCTGTTGGAAGTGATAAAACACCAGCGGCGGTTCGTCGCCCAAAGGGATGTGATCCCTTTGGAATCCCAAAAACCCAATTGTCTATTGGTTTTTGGGGAATTAGTATGAATACTGAAAACCGACAATACAGGGCAATAGCCCGTGAGAGGTGAATGACAATGCCGGATAAATTTGATGGGCTGGAGGATTTTGCACAGCCGACCTATACTGCACCGGAAAAGAAAGGTGCACCGCAGATCGAGGCTCCGGAGCTGGATGATATTTTAGCACCGCCGCCGGCTGCATGGACACCGCAGAACGACCAGAGAAAGGGTGCTCCCGTTGTGGATGAACCGGTTCTGCTGGACGATCCTGCACCGGTATGGCAGTCCGAAAAGAAGGGTGCTCCGCAGGTGGATGAACCCGTTCTGCTTGAAGAGCCTGCCAGCTATACGGAAAAGCCTGCTGCAAAGCCGCAGGAACTGGCGGCTGATCTACAGGCGGATATTCTGGGGGATGCCCCTGTTGCCTATGATCCGGTGGAGGAGTTCTACCAGAAATTGAAGTTTACCGATGACCTCAAGGCTGCTTTCTCCCAGCTTGATGCGGAAAAGCAGATGCAGGTCACTGAAATGAGAGCAAAGCAGATGGGGATTCCCGTTCCTGCCGTTCCCCGTGAGCTGCGTCCGAAGCTGGAGCAGGCGGCACCTGCCGCATCCGGTGAAGAGGCAGCAGTCGAGGCTCCCGTTCTGGAGGAGGCACCCAAGCCGCAGGCGTATGTGCCGAAATTCAAGGACGAGGATCTGGAGCGTGCCAAGGAGGAATCCAAGAAACCGCAGAAATACACACCCCCTCCGCAGATGGAAATGACGGAGGAACAGAAGAAGGAAAGCCGCCGCATCATGAACGAGCTTCGTGAGGAGCGTGAGCGTGAGGCAGCGAAAAAGGGCTTCAGACAGCTCATTCTTCTGACAGTTCTGGGTCTGGTCGCAGGTGCTGCATTTGCACTCTTTGTGTCCGGTGCATTCGGTGCCGGTTATAGAATGGAGGAGGAACTCGGCTGGATGTCCTATGTCAAGGAATACGGTGTATACCTTGGTGCAGGCGTTGCGATCGGTTCTCTGGTGCTCTGTGCACCGATCCCCGCACTCCGTGGATTTGTGAAATTTCTCCACGGACTCACCTTTGTGTTATGCCTGTTCCCGGGCATTCCCTTGCTGATTCAGAAGGAAGCCGGACATGGACTGCTCAATGGGCTGCTGTATGCAGCTGCGCTTGTACTCAGCGGTCTTTGTGCGTTCACTCTGACAACCAGCGAAAATATCAGCATGTACAACAAATACGGGAATTCATAAAGAGGGCGGAGCCGCACTGCACTGTGCGGCTCCGGATTTTTTTTCGGAAAAGTTGCACACAAACGTGCAACTTTTTCTTTCGGGCGGCTCTTTTGCAGGAGGTGGATCCTCCGGAAAGGAGCAGTATTATGGTATTGAAGGCAATCGGCAAATGGATCGACACAATGCCCATCAGCGAACTGTTTTCACAGGAGGAGCATCTGGCGGATACGGTCACATTTGAGGTGGAAAGATTCTACAATGGCTATGATCTGGGGAAATTCACGTTTTTCATGCGTGGCGTGACGGAGTCCGGCGGTGAAACGCAGACGGAGCTGGAGGTCATCCAGCAGGAGGATGTGCTGCATCTGCACTGGCATGTGAGCGACCGCTTCACCGCTGAAGCAGGCACGCTTTCGCTCGATCTCTATGGTGTATGCTATGCACCGCAGGCGGACCCGTCCGCAGAGATGCCCGAGGCGATCATCCGCTACCAGCTGCCGCCCGTGCAGGTGCATGGTCTGCCGGACAGCGACCGCACGCTTGACAGCCAGAGCTACACGGCATTCCTGCTGGAAGTCAAGGCGGCGGCGAATGATGCCGCTGCGATGATCGACGCAAAAATGGCGGAATTTGAAGAGAACTACCCCGAATATGCCGAAACGCTTGCACGGATGGAGGAAAAGCTCACACAGCAGGAACAGACGATCCAATCCTTGAGCGTGACCGTGAGCGATCTTTCCAGCCGTATTTTGCAGCTGGAGGAGAATGCATCCTCCGGCATCAGGGCACTGACACAGAGCGAGTTTGATGCATTGGATGCACCGGATGAGGGAACGCTGTATGTGATCACGGATTAATCTGCAAAATAGGCAAAAAAGACTGCCGCACAAAAAGTGCAGCAGTCTTTGTTTGTATCAGGGGTTTACGCTACGGGCAGAACCTCGATTACCTTGATGGTATACTTGAGCAGGTTCAGTGCGTCAGCAGAAGTGGGCTTGCCGTCACGGTCAACGTCAGCATTCTTCTGTGCTTCTTCGCTGAGAGCTTCACCAGCCATCAGGTTCTTGTTCAGTGTCAGTACGTCCGCAATGCTCACCTTGCCGTCAAGGTTCACATCACCGTAAACAGCTTCGTCAGAAGCAGAGCTGTCCTCTGTGGACTCTGTGGTTTCCTCGGAAGGCTCAGTCGTTTCCTCGGAGGGTTCTGTGGTTTCTTCAGAAGGCTCAGTGGTTTCTTCCTCACCCGGAACAACCACGCCTGTGGATGCGTCTACATAGATCTTCTGGTCAAAGATCAGGGTGACTTCATCAATGGTGATGTCCACGGTGTCGCCTTCAGCAGCGGACCATGTCCACCATGTATTGATGTTCATGAAGTCGAATTCCATTTCATAGGTATGCTCTACGTCATCAGAAACACATACACCATCGAGGTTTGTAATGCAGGAGAAGTTGCTGCCGTCGAAGTACCATTCCTCTGTGGAATAGTTGCGTGCAGTATCATCGCCGTCCCAGAATGCATTGAATGCAACAACACCGCCGCCGCTGAACTGAGAGGAGTTCTGTGCGGATGTGATGGAACCCTTAACAACTACATCTGTGATCTTTACATTCAGATCCTTGTAGGGCTTGAGGTCAATATTGTAGCAGTCCGGATCGTCGAGAGCTTCCATCTTGTCAGCAGTATAGGTCACTCTGTCAGTCAGGATCATGCCGTCCGGAATCTCTACATCGCCGTTTGCCAGATCTGCATAAACCTGCTGTACCTCTGCATCATACCAGGAGAGTGTTGATCTGTCGAAGCACTGGTGCTGACCGCAGCAGTCATCCCACAGGAAGGTTGCAATACCCTCGGTCTGCAGACCTGCGGATGCAACGGTCTTGAGGTAGTTTGCAATGTCGGAAGCGGACTTGTCCGTCAGCTTTGCATCCTTGTAGTAGTTCAGAACGCCGTACTCGCCGATGATGACCGGAACGCCCTGTGTTACGAAGTAATTAGCCATTTCGTTGAAGTCATCATAAACAGCCTTGACTTCAGCATCCGTGCCCCAAGTGGAGCTATAGCCCCAGCTTGCACCCGGCTCTGCGACGCACCACTGCGGAGGTGTATAGTAGTGGATGGAAACAGCGACCATATCATCATCCGGAACTGCAAACTGGCTGTTGCAGGTCTGCTCCTGATTGGTGTTGGAGCCTGCCAGCAGGAGCAGTCTGTCCGCATTGTTGCCGCCGGTTGCACGAACGGTGTCAACAAAGGAAGCATTGAAGTCATTCAGGGTTGCATAATCGAATGTCACCTCGTTCATGTCCTCGAATACCAGATGTCTGTCATAATCCTTGAAATAGTTTGCGATCTCTGTCCACATGGTCAGGAACTGTGTCTTGGCACCGGAACCCTGATTCAGCCACTGGCTGCCGTCGGATACCCAGTCCCAATGCATGTTGATGATGACATACATGTCATTCTCATAGCAGTAGTCCACCATGGTCTTGATCTTTGCCAGATAGCTGTCATCAATGTCAAAGCTGGAGGAATCCGTCCAGTTTGCCCATGTGATCGGAATTCTGACTGCGTTGAAGCCGGAATTCTTGATGGAGGTGAACAGAGCCTGTGTCAGGTACTCGTCCTTGTTGCCCCATGCTGTCCATGTCTGATCCGTCCATGTGATGTTGCCCCAGCAGTCAAAGGTGTTGCCGAGGTTCCAGCCATTGCCCATGTCGTCAACGAGCTGTACTGCGGTCATGCTGTTGATGTCTGCGGCAGAAACACTGGTGAACATTGCTGCACTGCCTGCTGCCATGGAAAGTGTCAGTGCACTTGCCGTTACAGCGGACAAAACCTTCTTAAACATTTTCATTGTTATCTGACTCCTTTACAAAGTAAACTGATAGTTTAATTGTAGCACACTTTTGCATAATTGTCAATACATTTTATGCTAAAAAATCAATATAATGCTAAAAAAGTATACAGCTTCCACAAAAATTGAATTTTTTCAACATTTGTATATTGGAAGTGGCCCGGATTAGATTGACTTTTGACAGAAACTGTGCTACAATAAAGAGGAATCAATGACGGGAGGCGTTCACATGTATCTTTCCAAGGGGCATATGCTTTACACAGCGGTCATGGCTGGTTTTCAGCTGATCCTCGGTCTGCCGATGGCGGGCATGATTCTGCTGATGGGACTGGTCGATTTTTCGTATATTGCAGGGGATCTCCCCGATTTTATCCCATTTCTGCTGGAATTCGGCTTTATCGGCTGGCTGGGTGTGATGAATGTCCGGCGTTTTGTACATGCATCAAAATTCAGCCGCATGTTCACGGATTGCGGCTGTGCGGCAATGACGGTGGCACAGGCGGCATCCAAGCTGCAGATCAGCGAGCTTGAATGCCAGAAGCGGTTTGACCATCTCTCACGCATGGGACTGCTCAAGCACTGCCACTACGAGTGCGAGAAGGAATCCCGTTTTGTGCTGCACAAGAAACGAACAGATGATTTCCGTGGTATCTTCATCATTATTTTACAGATGATCGCATTTTTCGGTATCGGATTAAGCGGTTTCATGCTATTCCTGATGATATTCGGTCTGCTGAATGAGCTGTTTGACGGCGGTTTGCTGTACATGGATGATCTGGGAGTGATCCTGTTTATCACGCTGCTGTTTGCCGCAATGATGGCGGGCTGTCTGAAGATCCGGAAGGTGATCGGGCTTGCCTATCGTTTCAGCAACTACCTCAGCGGCAATGCCGGAAGAATCGTACCGGCGGCACAGCCTGCGAGGGCATTTGCAAAGGACGAGGGCACAGTGGTTGCAGACTTCACGAAGCTGAAGAGATGGGGACTTTTGACGGGCTGGTCGCTCGGAAACGTACTGCCGCCGCAGTTCATTCCGTACAGGATGGCACAGCCTGCACCGAAAGCACCTGCAAAGCCGCAGTATCCGCAGCCGGCACCAAAGCCCTCGGCAGCGAAGCAGTACGATGCGGTCAACTGCCCCAACTGCGGAGCTTCCCTCATGCTTGAGGTCGGAAAGGTGGAGCAGTGTCCTTATTGTGATTCTTGGTTGGAGGTATAGGAAAATCCCCCCGTTCATTCAGAACAGGGGGATCTTTTGCTCTTACATCAATAAAGCCGCCACAATGGTGCAGCTTTACATACCGCAAAGGGGGAACCGCTTGGGTACTCTCTTTCTGCCGATGGGGGAAATGTCAAGTCATTTCCCCCTTTCTTTCAAATTCCCCCTTGTATTTCCTCTCAAACTGTGCTATAATAAGGTGTATCTATCAAAAAACAGGAGTGTGAATTATGGTACATTTTGGAAACGAATGGGATACACTGCTCGGCAGTGAGATGGAAAAGCCCTATTATCAGGAGCTGCGGCAGTTTCTGACGCAGGAATACCGCACGGCGACCGTTTACCCGAACCAGTACGACATCTTCAACGCACTCAAATATACCACTTACAGCAGCGTTCGTGTGGTCATTCTCGGACAGGACCCCTACCATGGACCCAATCAGGCTCATGGGCTGAGTTTTTCCGTGAAAAAGGGTGTCCAGCCGCCGCCCTCCCTCATCAATATCTACAAGGAGATCCGTGATGATCTCGGGATCGACAACCTCGGCAGACACGGCGAGCTGACCGACTGGGCAAAGCAGGGCGTGCTCCTGCTCAACACCGTGCTCACCGTCCGTGACGGGGAAGCGGCAAGCCATCGGGGAAAGGGCTGGGAGCAGTTCACGGATACCATCATCCGCCTGCTGAATGTGCGTGAGGATCCTATTGTGTTCCTGCTCTGGGGGGCACATGCCGCCAAGAAACAGGAGCTGATCACCAATCCCTGCCACCTGATCCTGCTATCCGCCCACCCGAGTCCGCTTTCTGCGTCGAGGGGATTTTTCGGATGCAGACATTTTTCAAAGACGAATGAATTTCTGAAAAGCCACGGGTTTTCGGAAATTGACTGGACAATCAAATAGGGCTGTGCCCTGCCGCATAAAGGATGTGTTTTTATGGAAAAGAAGCCGATTTATTCATTTGAGATTTTTCCGCCCAAGCCCACCTCCCCTGTGGAGAGTATTGAAAAGGCGTTTGCGGAGCTGGCTGCTCTCAAGCCCGATTTTATCAGCGTGACCTATGGTGCAGGCGGCGGTCTGAACGGCGGTGCTCTCACCTGTGAGCTTTGTGCAAAGCTCCTGCATGAGTACCACGTCAAGCCCGTGGCACATCTGCCCTGCATCTCCTACACAAAGGAGGAAATTTCCTCGGTGCTTCGGGATTTCAAGGAACACGGCATCACCGACATCCTTGCACTGCGAGGGGATAAAAGCCCCGACCGTCCCGAAAAAAATGACTTCCGCTATGCCTCCGACCTGATCGAATTCATCCAGCGTGAGGGGGATTTCAACATCTCTGCGGCTTGCTACCCCGAGGTGCACCCCGAAGCGAGAACGGCTGCGGATGATCTGCGGCACCTGAAAGAAAAGGTGGATAAGGGTGCATCCCACCTGATCTCACAGCTTTTCTTTGACAACTCCCATTTCTACGATTTCCGTGAGAAATGCGACATTATCGGCATTAACGTGCCGATCGAAGCCGGCATCATGCCGGTGGTGAATGCCGCACAGATCAACCGGATGGTGAGCCTCTGCGGTGCAAGCCTGCCGAGAAAATTCACCATCATGATGCAGAGATTCGGACACAGCCCCGAGGCGATCCGTGATGCCGGCATTGCCTATGCGGTCGATCAGATCGTTGACCTCGTGGCAAACGGCGTGGACGGCATACATCTGTATACAATGAACAATCCCTATGTGGCACGGCGGATCACTGAGGCAGTTTCCGGCATTCTGGGGAGAACGCTGTGATCACCCTGACAGCCATCGACCGTGTGCAGGCGTTCCGGTATGCCGGCATGCAGGCACAGCCGGATGCACAGCTTTCCGCAGCTGCGGATGAATGTGAAAAACGGCTGCTTTCTGCGGTTTCTCCAAGGTATGCGGAGCGTGTCTATCCGCTGGAGCAAACTGCACAGGGCATTCTTTGCAGGGGGAGCCGTCTGGTGCTGACGGGAAAGGATATTGCGGCACACCTTGAGGGCTGTTCCCATGCACTGCTGTTCTGTGTGACGCTCGGAGAGGGTGCCGACCGTGCCATCCGTACAGCGGCGGCACAGGACATCCTGATGGGACTGCTCACCGATGCTATGGCAAGTGCGGCGGCGGAGCAGGTCTGCGATCAGGCAGAAGCGGAAATGCTCACAAGGCTGCCGGATTTCCATGCAACATGGCGGTTCAGTGCCGGTTACGGTGATCTGCCGCTGGCACTTCAGGGGGATTTTCTCGGAGCCGTGGATGCCCAGAGGAGGGCGGGGGTCTGCGTGAGCGAAAGCGGACTGCTCATTCCACGCAAATCCGTCACGGCGGTCATCGGGCTTTCGGACAAGCCCGTGGAACAGCACAGAAAGGGCTGTGCTGCGTGTAATTTATCAACAACCTGCCCTTATCGGGCGAAAGGAGCACATTGCAGATGACAGCGGAGGTACTTTTCAAATCAGGTTTTCTGATGCTTGACGGCGGTATGGGAACCATGCTGCAGGCAGGCGGTCTGGAGATGGGCGGTATTCCCGAAATGCTGAATTTCACCCATCCCGAACAGATCCAAGCCATCCATCGTGCCTATATTGAAGCCGGTGCGGATGTGGTCTATACCAACACATTCGGTGCAAACCGCCTGAAAATGGCGAAAACCGGACGTTCCGTGCAGGAGATCATCACCGCTGCCATTCAGAATGCAAGGGCGGCGGCAAAGGAGGATACCCTCGTTGCCCTCGACATCGGACCGATCGGGCAGCTGCTTGAACCGACCGGAACGCTCTCTTTTGAGGAGGCTTACGACATTTTCCGTGAGCAGATTGAAGCCGGAAAAGACGCAGATCTGTACATTTTTGAAACCATGACCGATCTGCTGGAGGTTCGTGCAGGCGTGCTTGCGGCAAAGGAAAACGGCGGCGGCAAGCCCATTTTCGTCACCATGAGCTTTGAGGAGAACGGGCGGACATTCACCGGCTGTGAGATCTCCGCAATGGCTCTGACGCTGGAGGGACTTGGTGTGGATGCCATCGGCGTGAACTGCTCCCTCGGACCTGTGGAGCTGGTGCCCATCGTGCAGGAGCTTTGCAGATGGACAACGCTCCCCGTGATCGTGAAGCCCAATGCAGGACTGCCCGACCCCGTGACCGGAAAGCACAGCTTTGCACCGGAGCGTTTCGGTGCATGCATGAAACCCTATGCAGAGATGGGTGCACGGATCTTCGGCGGCTGCTGCGGTACGACCCCCGACCACATCCGTGAGGCGGCAAAGGTCATCCGTGCAATGGAGCCGGCAGAACGTGAGGTTTCCATTCCGGCGGCGGTCTGCTCGGCGAATCAGACCGTTGTCATCGACATGCCGAGGATCATCGGCGAGAGGATCAATCCGACGGGTAAAAAACGCTTCAAACAGGCATTGTTGGAGCATGACACGGATTATATCCTCGGTCAGGCGATCGCACAGGTACAGGCAGGTGCGGACATTCTGGATGTGAATGTGGGACTGCCGGACATTGACGAAACGGAAATGATGCAGACCTGTGTCAAGGCGATTCAGGGCATCACGAATACCCCCCTGCAGCTCGACACCACGAAGCCCGATGCACTTGAAGCCGGACTGCGTGTCTATAACGGCAAGCCGATCGTGAATTCCGTGAACGGCGAGGAGGAATCCCTTTCCACCGTGCTTCCGCTTGTGAAGAAATACGGTGCGGCGGTGGTCGGACTGACGCTCGACAAGGACGGCATTCCGAAAACTGCGGAGGGGAGATTCGCCATTGCCAAGCGGATCCTCGAAAGGGCACTTGCCCTCGGCATCCGGCGTGAGGATGTGTACATTGACTGTCTGACGCTGACGGCATCGGCGGAGCAGGAGGGCGTAATGGAAACGCTCAAGGCTCTGACCCGTGTGAAGGAAGAGCTGGGACTGCGGACAGTGCTGGGTGTGTCGAACATCTCGTTCGGACTGCCGAGCAGGGAGCTTGTGACGAGAACCTTTCTCACAATGGCACTGCATGCAGGACTTGATCTGCCGATCATCAACCCGAACACCGAGAGCATGACGGCAGCGGTCAGAGCTTACAGGCTTCTGGCGAACTATGACAAAAATGCAGTGGAATTTATCTCGCATTATGGCGGTGAAACGACGGCAGCACCGAAGCCTGCCGCACAGAGCATGACGCTCGGTGAAGCCATTGCCGCAGGTCTTGGACATGAGGCAGCGGAGCTGACGGCTTCACTTCTGAAGGAAAAAAGCCCGATGGATGCGGTGAATGAGCAGCTCATTCCTGCACTTGACAAAGCCGGAACGGAATTTGAAACGGGGAAGATCTTCCTGCCCCAGCTGATTTCGTCCGCAGCGGCGGCACAGAAGGCATTCGAGGTCATCAAACAGGCGATCAGTGAAAGCGGCAGCGGTTCCGTGAGCCGTGGTACGATCGTGATCGCAACGGTCAAGGGTGACATTCACGACATCGGCAAGAACATCGTGAAGGTACTGCTGGAGAATTACGGCTACACCGTCATTGACCTTGGAAAGGACGTGCCGTGCGAGGCAGTCGCAGAGGCGGCAGTACAGCAGAAAGCACCGCTTGTCGGGCTTTCCGCACTGATGACGACCACGCTCCCCTCGATGGAGGAAACCATCCGGCAGCTCCGTGCATGCTGTCCGGAGGTAAAGGTCATGGTCGGCGGTGCAGTACTGACGGCGGATTATGCCGCCAAGATCGGTGCCGACTTCTATGCCAAGGATGCCAAGGAAGCCGTGGATATTGCAAAGCAGGTATTCGGCGTATAACAAAAGAGGGGACAGCTCCCCGGAACATTTGTCAGCAGGCGGCAGCATGCCGCAAAAACAGAGTAGAATGGAAAATCATCATTTGGAGGAAAACGACATGAAAAAGAGAAGAATCATCGCTGCACTTTGCAGTGCATCCCTCCTGCTCGGTGCAGCAGGATGCGGCGGCAGCACCAAGAACATCAGCTATCAGTGGAGCAATGTTGCCATCGGCGGCGGCGGCTATGTCACCGGTATGGTGTACAGTGAAGCCGAGGAAAACCTCGTCTATGCCCGTACCGACATCGGCGGTGCTTACCGCTGGGACGAAACTGCACAGAGATGGGTCGCACTGACCGATCATCTCGGTGCGGAAAACTGGAACCTCATCGGCATTGAAAGTATGGCGGCTGACCCTGTGGAGGCAAACCGTGTGTACCTGCTCGGCGGTACCTATATGGGACAGAATGGTGCCGTGCTTGCCTCCGAGGACTACGGCAAGACATGGACACAGGTGGATATGCCCTTTGAATGCGGCGGCAACTGCTCCGGACGTGGTGTCGGCGAACGCATGATGGTCAACCCGAAGAACAACAAGGAGATCTACATGGGCACCAGAAATGCGGGTCTGTGGAAATCCGAGGACTACGGCAAGACATGGAACGAGGTGACCTCCTTCCCGACCAAGGGCAATTATTTTCAGGAGAGCAACTCCATCGGCATCATGTGGGTGGAATTTGCACCGGAATCCAATGACATTTATGTGGGCGTTGCAGAAACCTCCGGTGAGTGCATCTATCGTTCCTCCGATAACGGTGCAACATGGGAGGCACTGCCGGTATTCCAGCAGGGGCTGTATCCCTTACAGGCGGATTTTGCAGCGGACGGCACACTCTACCTCTCCTATGCCGATAACTGCGGTCCGAATATGAGCAGCTGCATGAACGGTGCGGTCGCAAAGTTTGCAGACGGCAAATTCACCGATATTACGCCGAATCTCGATGACGGCAGATACGGCGGCTTCAGCGGTCTTTCCGTGGATAAGAACGACCCGAATACCATCGTTGTCAGCACCATTTTCTTCTGGAGCAATTACGGTGACAACATCTACCGCACCACGGACGGCGGCAAGACATGGACGGGCATGTTCAATGCCAACACCGGCGAGAAGAATTATGTCATGGACGTTTCCCGTGCGGACTGGCTGACATGGGGTCTGGAGGAAGCCAAGCTCGGCTGGTGGACCTCCGACATCAACATCAACCCCTTCAACTCCGATGAGGTGATGTACGGCACGGGTGCAACCATTTACACCACACAGAATATGACCGACCTTGGCAGCGGCACACCGGTCACGGTGGCATTTGATGCCTATGGTCTGGAGGAAACCGCTGTATTCCAGATGGCTTCCCCGAATTATAAGGACGGCGAACCGCAGCTCTATTCGATCATGGGCGACCTGACGGGCTTTGCACATCTGGATGTGACAGTGGGTCCCGATGAAGCACATTTCATGGGTGCGGCATCCGGCGGCAGACCGATGGATCTTGATACTGCATATGAGAACGCAAACTGTGCAGTCTATACGATAGAGGACAAGAACAAGCCCGTCTGGTATACGACCGACGGCGGCAGCACATGGGTCGAGGCGGCAGCTCCTGAAAAGGCAGCGGGCGGCAAGGTTTCCATGGCAGCGGACGGCAGCTGTTTCCTCTGGACTCCGGCAACGGCAGGCAATTCCAACATCTACCTGTACAGCCTCACCGAGAACAAGTGGTTCTATTCCGAGGGTCTTGGCTATGGTGCGGAGATCGCAGCGGACAGAGTGAATCCGAAGAAGTTCTATGCAGCATACAACGGCATGTTCTATGTATCCAATAACGGCGGCGTGACTTTTGAGTCCACAGGACAGATGATCTCCGACGGTGCGGATATTTATACAGTTGCCGGCAAGGAGGACAATGTATGGCTTTGCAGCGGTACGCTCGTGATGTATTCCGAGGACGGCGGCAAGAGCTTCACCTCCATCAAGGATATTAATTTCGGTGCAATTGGCTTTGGTGCACCGGAGAAGGAAGGCAATTATCCGGTCATCTATGCCATCGGCACAGCCGGTGAGGATCTGAACGGTCAGGAGGGCATCTACCGTTCTGCGGATAAGGGCAAGACATGGGTACGCATCAATGATGAACAGCATTTGTTCGGCAATCTCTCTCCGAAGTACATCACCGGCGACAGCAGGGTGTACGGCAGAGTGTATTTTGCAAGCAACGGCAGAGGTATCGTCATGGGCGATATTGCAGAGTAATTGATGAAGAAACGACGCATTGCCTATTTTCGCATCATCGGTGCTCTGCTCGTGCTCGTCCTGCTGACGGCGGCTCTTATCAGCGGCATCACGGCATACCGTGTATTCACAGGACAGCTGAAGCTCAATATCCCCGATCCGGAAAAATACCCCGTCAGCGGCGTGGATGTTTCACGGTATCAGGGGAATATCCAGTGGGATGTCATTGCTTCGCAGGACATCGCCTTTGCCTTCATCAAAGCCACGGAGGGCAGCTCCTACAAGGATCCCATGTTTGATTTCAACTGGGAGGAATCCCGAAAGAACGGCATTTATGCCGGAGCATACCATTTCTTCAGCTTCGAGAGCAGCGGTGTCACACAGGGGCAGAATTTCATTTCCGCTGTCGGCGAGCTTTCCAATGATCTGCCGCCCGTGGTGGATCTGGAATTCTATGGGGATTATGTGGAAACACCGCTTTCCAAGAAGGAAACACGCCGCATTCTGGATGATCTGCTGGAAACACTGGAGGAATACTACGGTGTCAAGCCCATCATCTACACCACACCCAAGGCATACTATCAGTACCTGCTGGGCGGCGGCTATGGGGAGTATCCGCTGTGGATGCGGAACACCTATTATGAACCGAAAATGGATTGGGAATTCTGGCAGTATTCCGACAAGGGCGAGCTGGAGGGTTATGACGGAAAACAGACGGACAGTCTGGAGGAGTACATTGACCTGAATGTATACAACGGCAATTTCGAGGAATTTCTGGAGGAATTTTCTCTCACTGAGGAGGCAGCAGAATGAAACCATTCCGACTGAACGCCCCCTGTAAGGATTATCTTTGGGGCGGCACAAAACTGCGTGAATACGGCAAAATTTCCGACAAGGACATCATCGCTGAAAGCTGGGAGCTTTCCTGCCATCCGGACGGGGAGAGCGTGATTGCGGACGGGGAATTTGCAGGCATGACATTGACCGCATTTCTTCGGGAACATCCCGAGGCGGCAGGGAAGAGCTGTGAACGCTTCGACCGTTTTCCGGTGCTTGTCAAGCTCATTGATGCAAGGGACAATCTCTCGGTGCAGGTGCATCCGGATGATGCCTATGCCCTTGCGAACGAGGGCGAATACGGCAAGACGGAGATGTGGTATATCGTGGAGGCGGAGCCGGATGCGGAGCTGATCTACGGCTTCAGGGAGAGCATCACAAAGGAGGAATTCCGCCGTGCCATCGAGGAAAACACGCTCCTCGAAAAGGTGAATCGGGTACCGGTGAAAAAGGGAGATGTGTTCTTCATTGAGGCAGGCACGCTCCATGCGATCGGCAAAGGGATCCTCATTGCGGAGATCCAGCAGAATTCCAACACGACCTACCGTGTCTATGATTACGGCAGAGTGGGTGCGGACGGCAAGCCGAGGGAGCTGCATGTGGAAAAGGCACTGGCTGTGACGAACCTCACGCCGGCAGTGAACACTGCACCGCCGGATACCGGCATTGCCGGACACAGGATCCTCGGCAGCTGTGAATATTTCTTTGCAAATCTGACGGAGCTGAAAGGGGAAGGGAACGTTTCCCCGTCCGGCTTCCGGCATTATCTGGTACTTGACGGTGAGGCTGTCCTGCACTGCGGTGCGGAATCCTTTCCGCTGACCAAGGGCACCAGCGTATTTGTTCCGGCAGATACGGAACCATTTGAGATAGAAGGCAAATGCTCAGTGATCCAAACACTGGTATTATAAGGAGGAATTTTTATGAAGTACTACATCGGCATTGACCTCGGCGGCACCAATATTGTTGCAGGTGTCGTAGACGAGGACTACAACATCATTTCCAAGGCAAGCACACGCACAAACTGCCCCCGTCCTGCACAGGAAATTGCAGATGACATGGCAGCAATGGCAATCAAGGCAGTGAAGGACGCAGGTCTGGAGATGGAGCAGATCGAGTGGGTCGGCATCGGCACCCCCGGTATTGCAAACAGCGAAACCGGCATCATCGAGTATTCCAACAATCTGGGCTTTGTGAATACCCCCATGGTGGAGTATATCCAGAAGCACATCAACAAGCCGGTATTCATCGAGAATGACGCAAATGCGGCAGCATACGGTGAATATGTGGCAGGTGCGGCAAAGGGTGCAAAGAATGCAGTCTGCATCACACTCGGCACCGGTGTCGGCGGCGGTATCGTCATTGACGGCAAGATCTATTCCGGTTCCAACTTTGCAGGTGCAGAAATCGGTCATACGGTGATCTCCGTAGACGGCCCGCAGTGTTCCTGCGGCAGAAAGGGCTGCTTTGAGGTGTATTCCTCTGCAACAGGTCTGGTACGCATGACCAAGGAAAAGATGGCAGAGTGTCCGGATTCCAAGATGCATGATATTACTGCTGAGAGAAACGGCAAGGTTTCCGCAAGAACCTCTTTCGATGCAATGCGTCTGGGTGATGCTGCGGCAAAGGAAGTTGTGGATTTCTATATCAAGTGTCTGGCAGCAGGCATCACCAACACCATCAACATCTTCCAGCCGGATGTGCTCTGCATCGGCGGCGGTGTGTGCAATGAGGGTGATCCTCTGCTTCTCCCGATGAAGGAGATCGTAGCAAAGGAAGTCTACACCAGAAATTCCCCGAAGAATACCGAGATCGTGATCGCAAAGCTCGGCAACGACGCTGGTCTGATCGGTGCGGCATTCTTGGGTGCAGCGGCGAAGTGAGAAACCCGCACATAACACAGACGATCCAGCCGGATTTCCGGCTGGATTCAGACTGTCGAAAAACCACCCTTTTGAAGCCGAAGGCAAGGACAAAAGTGTTTGATCGACCTTTTTTCAAAAAGGTCGTGGGGTCAAGGGGCGAAGCCCCTTGTCGCTCACCGCAGTGAGCGAAATCTCCTAATGCCGTCGCTTTTTTCAGGGGTGAATCTTTCAAACAGTCCGGTGGACTGTTTGAAAGA
>JAFTQJ010000016.1 GCA_017462785.1 Oscillospiraceae bacterium
CACATAGCCGTCAGCGTTCACGTCATTTGCGGAGGTTGCCTTGATGCCTGCACCGGTGCCGTTCTGTGCAGCGATCACCAGCACATCAGCAGCGTCAGCGGCATCCACTTCACCGTCGGTGTTGGTGTCGCCTACATATTCATCCCAGCAGATCGTGCCGTCGATGCTCTGAACCGCCTTGCTGGATTCCTCGGGAACGGGAACAAGATCGGTGAACACATCGGGATACTTTTCAACGATCGCATCACAATAATCTGTGAGCCACTTGAAGGACTGATAGGAATCGTATACATTGCGGACACCAGCCATACCGCCGTCAATGTACTCGAATCTCAGGTCATTGTACTGCGGATTTGCTTCATGGAATGCATTGAAGAAATCGGGCATGGTAACATTGCGGAACCATTCGAGATAGTCACCGTTTTCATCCCATTCAGGGAAAGACATCTTGTAGTACTTGCCATCCAGATAGAAGTCCTTCAGCTCCGGAATGTCAAGTGCATTCGGGTCGATTTCCTCAGAAGCAAAGGTGGGACGCATGGTGAATTCAATATTCACTCTTGCATCGGGGTCAACGTACTTGGAGGTCACGATCTGCACGTCCTCGATGAAATCATATTCCAGCATCAGACGGCGACCGAGTGTTTCCGTGCGTTCAGCGTTGCAGCCGATATAGTAGCCGTTTTCGTCAAGGTCGATCAGCACTTCATAATCGCCCCAATTCTGGGATACCACGTCAGCCCAGCGAGCCACACTCACCTGATTGCCTGCATAATCGAGAGGGGATTTGTCAGGATCGAGGGGGTCGATCACGGAATCATCGATCGGGAACAGCGGCTGAACCATTTCCTCGGTCAGTTCCTTGCCGTTGGTCTTGACATACAGACCAACACTGAAAAATGCGTACTCTGCGGAAATCTGGTCGTCCTTTCCCTCATAGATGATAAAATCATCTGTCGGGATTTCTTCGACTGCCCCTGCCGTCATCGCAGTCATAGAAGCCATGCAAAGAATAGCGGTCAAAAAAGCTGTGATCTTCTTAGTCATAAAAATCAACTCCTCATTTTTCATATCAGTTTTTGCTTACGTTTGACGTTTTGCCCAAGTTTTTCAAATCCCCTCTGCCGTCAGTGCATCCCTCTCCATGACGGCGGCAGCGGTACCCATTGGCAGCACCTCCATTCCTGTAAAATTCCGAAAGCTTTCCGTGTACTTTCACCCTAATAATCCTCTTAACAGTCCATCTGTTACAGTGAAACACAAGTTTCTCCGTTTTGCACAATTTTATCCATGCCGAATACAGCATTTTGACAAATTTCATCTTCCATCAAAAAAACTGCCGCATTTCATTTTCATGCAGCAGTTCTTCCATCAATGAATATATTCTCTTACTTCCATCGGAATGCCCAGTTCTTCTGCCTTTTTCCGTGCCTCCACGATCTCCTCCGGCGTGATGACATCCACCACGGTGAACAGCACATCCATTCCCCTGTCCCTGCATACGCCTGCAAAGCGGAGCATGGTTTCATAGGGGGCATCACCGCCGCCGCTGGGTCTTGTCACACGGTTGTACACTGCCGCATTGCCGCCGTTGAGCGAAATCGAAACCTTATCAAATACCGCAGCGACCTGTTCCGCCGCCGTGCCGCCAGCCTCTGCCGGATTGTAAATATCCGCAAGTCCGTTGGTATTGAGCCGCAGACAGCAGTCCGGTGCGATCTCTCGCAGGTACTTTGCCAGCTCACAGACAAAATGCAGCCGCATCAGCGGTTCACCGTAGCCGCAGAACACAATGTTCCGGTATGCCGTCAGATCACGCTTTGCAAGGTCGGCTTTCATTTCCTCCATATCCGGTTCATGCTCCAGCCACAGCGGATCGGAGCCATACGCCCCGTCACCGTTGTTCCGGATGCAGAATGTGCATGCACAGGGGCATCTGTTCGTGACATTGATATACAGGTTCTCCCCTGCTTCATAGGTGACTGTCATTGCTTTTGCCATTATCGTTTCCTCCGTTCTATTCTTTCCGTTTTCTTAGAATGCTTTCAGAAAAGCTCGCCCCACCCCAACCCCTCCCCAAGGGGGAGGGGCTTTTTTGTGCAGGGGGCTTCGCCCCCTGCACCCCGTTCCATAGGCTTACTTGTGATAACCAGTGTTCTTGTCGATCTGATAGCACCGGTAGATCTGCTCCATCAGCATGACCGATGCCAGAGCATGGGGAAAGGTCATTTCGGACATGGACATCCTCCGGAATGCCTCCTTTTTGATGCCCTCCGCAAGCCCGAATGAGCTGCCGATCACAAAGGTCACAGCACTCGACCGCATGGGGATCTCCTGCGTCAGGAGCTTTGCAAAACCCTCGCTCGAAAGCTGTTTCCCCTCAATGCACATTGCGATCATCACGCCCTTGGAAGCTTTCCGGATCGCTGCCGCCTCCTGTTCGAGTGCTGCCTGTATCTCCTTTTCCGAGGGCTTGTCCGACAGCCGCACCGCCGGAAGCTGCGTGAATTCAAATTTGCAGAACGGTGTCAGCCGCTTGCTGTAAACCTCCTGAGCCGCCGTCAGGTGCGGTTCTTTCTGCTTGCCCACTGTCAGAAGCTGTACCAGCATCAGAAAATCACTGCTCCTCCCTGTGTTTCCACCGGTGCAATGCCCAGCAGATAATCCATACCGCTTGTGTAGTTTTTCAGTCCCTCATATGCCGCCGCTGCCGCCTTTTCCGGCGTGTTGTTGTGCGGACTCAAATGTCCCAGCAAAAGCCTTGTTGTGCCGTTATGTACAAGATAATCCGCAAGCTGTGCACTTGCGTCATTGGATAAATGCCCGTATTCCGACATAATTCTCCGTTTCAGATCGGGGTGATAGGGACCCGTGCGGAGCATCTGCACATCATAATTCGATTCGAGCAGTACCATGTCACAGCCCGTGACCGCCGCCCTGACCTCGGGTGTGACCACACCAAGATCCGTGCAGACCGCACAGAATTTATCATCCGCCGTGTGGATCCGGTAGCCGCAGCTTCCGGCGGCATCGTGCATGGTCGGAAACGCCGTGATCTCGCAGTCACCGCAGGAAACCGCCCCCGTGTCGATCGGGATCGTGTCAATGCCTGCCGGTATCTGCCCGTCATGGATGAGCTTTTCCAGACTCTGCATCGTTGCATAGACCGGAACTTTGAGCTTTCCGAGGAGCACCCTCAGCCCCTTGACATGGTCGGAATGGGTATGTGTGATAAAAATGCCCTGTACACACTGCTTCTGCAAGCCATTGCGTTCAAGGGCTTCGAGCATTTTTTTGCAGCTTGCCCCTGCATCCACCAGAATTCCGGCATTTCTGCCGCCGATATAGGAAGCATTGGCAGAGCTGGAACTGAATAACGGATAAAATTTCGCCATATTTCTACACTCCAAAAAAGTCCGTCTGCCTATGCAGACGGACTGAAAAATCACAACGCCTTCTTCATCGCCGTCGGCGGTGTGGAAACCTTGCGGATATCTCCGCCGATACCACGCAGCTTTTCCTCAATATTGCCATAGCCACGCTCAATGTGATGAATGTCCTCGATCTCTGTCACACCATTTGCCGCCAGACCTGCAATGATGAGAGCTGCACCGGCTCTGAGGTCGCATGCCTTGACAGGTGCACCCATGAGCTTTCCGGTGCCAGTGATGATCGCCACCTTATCATTGACTGCAATGTCCGCACCCATGCGGCGAAGCTCCTCAACATAACGGAATCTCTGCTCCCAGACACCCTCCGTTACGACGCTTGTCCCCTCTGCGAGGGTCAGGAGCGTTGCCATCTGCGGCTGCATGTCCGTCGGGAAACCGGGATGGGGCTGTGTCTTGATGCTGGTCTTGACCAGAGGACCATCCACCCAAACACGCACAGCATCATCAAATTCCTCGATATTCACGCCGATTTTCTTCATTTTGTTGGTGATCGGCTCCAGATGCTTCGGGATCACGCCCTTCACCAGCACATCACCGCCCGTAGCGGCTGCCGCTACCATGAATGTACCTGCTTCGATCTGGTCGGGAATGACCGCATAGGTCGTTCCATGCAGATAGGACACACCACGGATCTTAATGACATCCGTACCCGCACCCATAATATCAGCACCCATGGAGTTGAGGAAATTGGCTAAATCTACAATATGCGGCTCCTTGGCAGCATTTTCAATGATCGTCAGACCCTCAGCCTTGACCGCTGCAAGCATGGCATTCATGGTTGCACCAACGGTCACAACATCGAAATAGATCTGACCGCCCACCAGCTTGTCCGCACTCAGGTCGATCATACCATGATCGTTGCAGGAACGTGCACCGAGAGCAGAAAATGCTTTCAGGTGCTGGTCGATCGGTCTGTCACCGAGGGGACATCCGCCCGGCATGGAAACCCTTGCCTTGCCCGTTCTGCCCAGCAGTGCACCCAGAAAATAATAGGAAGCTCTCATCTGCTTTGCACTTTCATAAGGAACGCTGAAGCCCCTCACACCCTTGCAGTTGATGCGGTAGGTATCGGGCTTGAGCATCTCCACGCTTGCACCCAGCTCATACAGGATACGCAGGCAGATGGAAACATCGCTGATATCCGGCACATTTTCAAGCACACATTCTTCATCGCAAAGCAGTACCGCAGGAATCAGACCGACTGCCGCATTCTTCGCACCGCTGACCTGAATTTCACCCTGAAGGCGATTGCCGCCCTGTATTACAAATTTATCCACGTTATTCTCTCCTTAATGGCAGCCCGTACACACATCGGGCTTCAACATACAGCTTTCTCTATCTGCTGCGTTTTTATTCAATGCCGTAATCGCTCTTATACCAACGGATCTCACTGCCGTCATAGTTTTCCACTGTCACACTTTCCATATACACAGCTTTCTTAGGCTTGGAAGTGCCGCCGGCAACCTCTGTCTGAGAAATCGCATAGACAATATCCAGACCCTCAATGACCTGACCGAATACGGTATAACCGCCGTCAAGATGGGGAGCACCGCCGTGCTCCTTATAAAGCTCCTCAGCTTCCTTCGGGAAGTAAATATCGTAGGAAATTCCCATCCCTGCTGCGAATTCATCACTCTCATAATAATCGAGATCAGCCTGTGTCATTTCAGAGCCGGTCACGATATAGAACTGGCTGCCGTTGGTAGAAGTCGCACCGCTGTTGGCATAGCAGAGTGCACCGGGCACATGGATGAGCTGCGGAGAAGTACCGCCGTCAAACTTACCGCCCCAGCAGCTTTCGCCGCCGGTGCCGTCACCCTTGGGGTCGCCGCCCTGAATCATAAAGCCCTCAATGACACGATGGAAGATCAGCTCATCATAATAGCCTTCCTTGGCAAGCGTTGTGAAATTCTCACAAGCCTTGGGGAGAAGCTCGGGGAACAGCTTGATCTTGATGTCACCCATATCCTTGACACTGATGACCACGATCTCCTCACCCTCTTCGGGTGCGGTATAGTTGAGGATCGGCTTTTCCTCGATCTCAATTTCCTTCTGACAGCCCGTAAATGCTGTCAGCATGACTGCACTGACCAGTGCCGCTAATACTTGATATTTCATACGAATCCTCTTTTCGCATAATATTGTTCACTTTTGCAAATGGACGCAATTTGACCGTAAACGTGATGAAACCATCTTAAATATTATACAACATATTCTGGAATTTGTAAAGTCAAAATCCCAATTTTTCGGGTGTATTTAGAATTTTTGATGATGTTGGGCTTTCAGAATATGAAAAGATTGTGAATTTTACCGAATGATAGAACGTTCGTTCTTTTGAGTGTCGGAAAAACGGGGATATTTCGGGAAAAAAAGAGGGGGAGAAGAGGGGATTTGATCGGAAAAATGATGTCCGCCTTCCGGCGGACATCAAAAATTATTCTGCGGAATATTCCGTGATCTCGATCGAAATGATCTTGCATTCCTCCGCAGGGGGTGTGTAGCCGGCTGCGTTCGTTGCTTCCTGCACCGCCGCTGCACAGATCTCCTCCACGACCTCGATTCCCTCGTAGGTCTGGGCAAAAATCGTCATCTGCTGGGCAAAATTCGGTACGCCGCCACGCTCGATGAACGCATCCGCCAGCTCCTCGCTTCCGGATGCTTCACGGAACTGCGTCACAAATTCCTCATCGGAGAAATCCACCGAACCTAAGATCATGAAACGGCTGCCGGTAAAGGTCTGCGTATTCTTGAACAATCTGTCAAAGAAACCGCCCTCCACCGCCGTATTCATCACGCACAGTGCACCCCTGAACGGCCAGAGATTCTGGTGCAGCTCCGCCGGCACACGCTCATTCGTGCCGCCGCCGTCCTCCAGAGAACCGTCCGCATACGGTGCACCCGCCGCCGCATAGACATCCTGCTTCTGCTCGAATACATAGGTATCATCATAATAGCCGGACTTCGCCAGTGCAATGAAGTTTTCCACAGTCTGCGGTGCATATTCCGGATAGAGCACCGCACGGAATTCCCCATAGGTCGTGTTGATGACAGCGACAGGATCGCCCTCCTCCGGCTCCTCCAGCTGTACAAGCTCCATCGTGTTCACATCCACATAGGTATAGCCCTGATTGGCAACCATCACCACCACATAAAAGACAATGAAGCTGATCAACGCCGCAACCACGAGGAAAATGCCCAGCTTGGAGAGGTTTCGCTTTTTCTGTATTTTCATCCGCTGCTCCTTTAGATCTTCTTGATTTCCACGCCCTGACGTGTTTCTCTTACGGAGTAGCCCAGAGCTGCGATCTCATCACGGATGCGGTCAGCCTCTGCAAAATCCTTTGCCTTTCTTGCAGCAGCTCTCTGCTCCACAAGGTCAAGCACTGCCTGCGGGATCTCCTCCTCCTTGCGTTCGTACAACAGACCCAGCACATTGATCAGCTCCTCGAATACCTTGGAGCCTTCCAGCAGCTGTTCCTTGGAGGTATTGGCATCCGCTGCCATAATGTTCAGCTCACGCACCAGCTCAAAAACTGCGGTGATAGCATCCGCTGTGTTCAGATCGTCCTCCAGAGCTGCGATGAATGCATCTCTGTGCTTATCAAAGGCTGCCCGTGCCTCTGCGGTAATTTCGCCGTTTTTCGCATTTTCAGCGGCTCTCTTGACCGTATCACGGCACTCATAGAGTCTGTCGAGGGATGCCTTGCATGCATCAAGCAGCTCCACGCTGTAATTCATCGGAGCACGGTACTGTGCCTGAATCATCAGATAACGGATGACCTCATAGCCGTACTTTGCCGCAACATCACGGGTCAGGAAGAAATTGCCTGCGGATTTGGACATCTTCTTATTGTCCACGGTAATATGACCGTTGTGCATCCAGTAATTGGAGAAGGTCGCACCGTTTGCCGCCTCGGACTGTGCGATCTCATTTTCGTGATGGGGGAAAATGAGGTCATGACCGCCGCAGTGCAGGTCGATGGTATCACCGAGGCAGTCCTTCGCCATTGCGGAGCACTCGATATGCCAGCCCGGTCTGCCGGGACCCCACGGGGAATCCCAGTGCTGTTCGTCCGTACCGCAGGACTTCCAGAGTGCGAAATCCAGCGGATCCTCCTTGATGTCGTTGATCTCGACTCTTGCACCGGCATTCAGGTCGTCAATGGACTGACCGGAGAGCTTGCCGTAGCCGTCAAACTTTCTGGTTCTGTAGTACACATCACCCTGAGCCTCGTATGCATAGCCATTGTCCACAAGCTTCTGGATAAAGCCGATGATCTTGTCCATGTACAGGGACACCTTGGGGTGGATGGTTGCGGGCAGGACATTCAGACCCTTTGCATCGGTCTGGTACTCTGCAATGTACTTTTCCGCACAAGCCTCGGGAGAAATGCCCTCCTTTGCACCCTGCTTGATGATCTTGTCATTGACATCGGTGTAATTCTGGACGAATGTCACCTCATAGCCACGGTACTGTAAAAATCTGCGGAACACGTCAAAAACGCAGATCGGACGGGAGTTGCCGACATGGATGAAATTATACACCGTCGGGCCGCACACATACATCCGCACCTTATTCGGCTCAATTGTCTTGAATTCTTCCTTCTTGTTTGTCATCGTGTTAAAGATCTGCATGATAAAACCTCCGTATATATATTGTTTTGATCGGACTGAACAATGGGGGGATAGGGGGCAAAGCCCCCTAACACCGGCGGCTTGCCGCCGGAAAAGGGGTTGCAGGGGCGAAGCCCCTGCCCTATCTCCCCCCTCCCATCGGGAGGGGGGCAGGGGGGTGGGGCAAGTTTAGAAAGACTTTCCCCATAAAAATTATTCTTTCAAAGACTTCTCCAATTTCTCCAGCTTTGCCCTCAAAGCACAAATCTCCATAGAAACCGGATCGGGAATATGCACCTGATCGAGATTCTTTACAACCGGCTCTTCCACACGTTTTCCGTCACGTTTAATGATCCTTGCCGGAACGCCCACCGCCGTGCAGTTATCCGGAATCGCTTCCAGCACGACCGCATTTGCCGCAATCTTCACATTATTCCCGACCGTGAAAGGACCAAGCACCTTGGCACCGGAGCCGACCATGACATTATCCCCGAGCGTGGGGTGACGCTTGCCCTTGTCCTTGCCCGTACCGCCGAGTGTCACGCCCTGATAGATCAGGCAGTTATCCCCGATCACAGCCGTTTCTCCGATGACCACACCCATTCCGTGGTCGATGAAAAAGCCCTTTCCGATGGTAGCCCCCGGATGGATCTCAATGCCCGTAAAAAAACGTGAAAGCTGTGAAATGATCCTCGCCATAGTAAACATTTTATGCGTATAGAACCAGTGTGCAAGCCGATAATGGTGGATCGCATGCAGCCCTGAATAGGTCAGCAGGATCTCAAAACTGCTCCATGCCGCCGGATCCCGTTCCTTGACCAGTGCAATATCTTCTCTTAACTGCCGGAACATATAACACCTCCATAATACAAAAAATCTCCCTTGCGGCGGCGAACCGCCGCTGGTGATTTGCTTCCCAATTCGCCTGCGGCGAAAAGGTCGGCGGCGAACCGCCGCTGGTGATTTGCCTCCCAATTCGCCTACGGCGAAAAGGTCGGCGGCGAACCGCCGCTGGTGATTTGCCTCCCAATTCGCCTGCGGCGAACCGCTGCCGCTGATACACAAAAATCTCCCTTGCGTAAACAAACGCAAGAGAGACGTAAAAACGCTGTTCCACTCTGAAACTCACGAAGTCTTTAACGCAGACCCTACGCCGACGGATACTGAGAAACCCTGTTCCCCGCCGAAGCTGACAGCCGCACTTCACACAAACCGCCCATGCCGTCACACCAAACCGGCACTCTCTGTAGAGCTGAATCCATGCTACTCTGACTGCTACGCCTTTGCACTATTCCATACTATTATTATATACAATTTCCTCGGAAATGTCAACAGGCAAATTCAAACAACTTTCTGTGAATCAAACCTTCACTTCCGGAAAAAACAAACATACCTCCGTACCTTCGCCCTCTGTGCTTTCAAGGGTGATCCGTGCGTTATGGTACGCCATGCCATGCTTGACGATCGAAAGCCCCAGTCCCGTGCCGCCCACATCCTTCGAGTGGCTCTTGTTCACACGGTAAAAACGCTCGAAAATCCGGTCAATATCCTCCGACGGAATGCCGATGCCCGTGTCGCTCACACGGACACAGACCTCATTTTCCACAATCTCTGTACAAATGTTGACAACTCCTCCCTCCCGATTGTACTTGATCGCATTGTCGCACACATTGTACACGATCTCCTCCAGCATCCCCGGCACACCAAGCACCTTCGCCGGCTCACCCTTGCAGGACAGCGTGACCTTCCGCTTCTGTGCATTCACCTGCAAACGTGCTGCAACCTCCTCACAGATCTCCAGCATATCCGTTTCCTTCATCTCATCATGCACATTCACGCCCTCTTCCAGTCGGGAAAGCTTCAGAATGTCATTGACCAGCACGATCAGCCGCTGTGCCTCCTTGTAAATATTCCCCGCAAAATGGGGAATATCCTTCTCCTGCACAAAGCCGTCACGGATGATCTCCGCAAAACCTGAAATCGAAGTCAGCGGCGTTTTCAGCTCGTGGGACACGTTCGCCGTGAATTCACGCCGCATGTCATCCTGCCTGCGGTGCTCCTCACGCAATGCCTCCATCTGCTTGTAGATCTGCTTGTTCTGTGCCGTGATCCGCTGAATGAACGGCACCATTTCCTCGTACACATCCCGATCGTCCGGATGCTCCACGTCCATCCGGCTGATCGGTTCGAGCAGTGCCTTGGTAAAGCGTGACGCAAGCAGAAGTGCCAGCAGCACCGCCAGCAGCACCACGGACATCATCGGATTGAGCATGTTCACCAGAAGCTCCAGCACCGTATTTTGTAGCATGGAAAGCCTCAGAATATCGCCGTTTTCAAGCTTCACCGCATAGTTGACCGTCCGCTTGGCAAGGGTTTCGGAATAACGGAAGCTGTCGCCCGTTCCCTCCTCCAATGCCTCCAGAATCTCCTCACGCTCCCCGTGATTTTCAAGACTGTGTGCATTCCGCTGGCTGTCATACAGCACACCGCCGTCAGCCGATACGATCGTGATGCGTGTGTGCTCCGTGTGCTCCATCTCTTCCAGATATTCCCAGCCATGTGCATTCACAATGGAGGCAATGTACTGCGTCCTGTCCTCCAGCTCGTCACGGTTTTTCTGCTCATAATAATTGGTAAGCACCGCCATCATGACCCCGAAAGTCAGGGCAAACACCAGCATGCAGGCAGTAAAGATCTGCCGGAACAGCTTATTCTTCATCCCGACGCTCCCCGATCTTGTACCCGATGCCACGGATGGTCTTGATGTACACCCCTGCATCCCCCAGCTTCTGCCGGAGCGTCCGGATGTGCACATCCACCGTGCGGTTTTCGCCGTCAAAATTGTAGCCCCACACCTGATTCAGGAACTGGTCACGGGTCAGCACAATGTCACGGTGCCGCAGGAGCAGGCAGAGCATTTCAAATTCCTTGTAGGTCAGCGTCACATCCTCCCCATTGACACGGATGATGTGCTTTTCCGGACAGACGTACAGACAGCCGATCTGGTAATCCTCCGGATGCTGCTCCTCGTTCTTCGCCCTCCGCAGCAGAGCCTTGACCCTTGCGAGCAGCTCCATCATGCCAAAGGGCTTGGGGAGGTAGTCGTCCGCACCGGAATCCAGCCCGATCACCTTGTCAAACTCACTGCCCTTTGCCGTGAGCATCATCACGGGAATGTGCTGTGTACTGCGGTTTTTGCGGATCGTCCGCAGGATCGAAAGCCCGTCCTCCTCGGGGAGCATAATGTCCAGCAAAATCAGCTTCGGGCGTTTTTTCTCCATCGCCTCCCAGAACAGTGACGGTCTTGCAAAGCCCTCCGCCTGCATTCCGGCACTGCCGAGCGTGTACACCACAAGCTCCCGTATACTATCGTCATCTTCCACCAGATAAATCATAATTTCCTCCATATTTCAGCGTATTTCCGCATCGGATCAGCAGGAGCCAAAGATCCGCCCCTCCCCTCTATTATACACCACCCATCCCATTTTTGCAAGTACCCATTGCCCCCCAGCCCCAAAAAATCCCCCCGCCGGAGGGCAGGGGGAGGAGTGTTAAGTCTGTTCGGGTTCTTCGGCACGGTTGGTTTCGGGGTTGTATTTGAGGCGGTTGCCTGTTTCTCTGCCAAGAACAATCGGATCAAACCATTGAACTCTATATTTTGGAATCGCTTTGTCCAGCTGTGGGAGGTCCGAGTCCCAAAGCCAAACAACAACCAAATCAGCACCACTTAAATCAGCACGACTCAAATCAGCACCTCTCAAATCAGCACCACTCAAATTAGCATCACTCAAATCAGCACGACTCAAATCAGCACCACTCAAATCAGCACGACTCAAATCAGCACCTCTCAAATCAGCACTTCTCAAATCAGCACTTCTCAAATTAGCACTTCTCAAATTAGCACTTCTCAAATTAGCACTTCTCAAATCTGCACCTCTCAAATCAGCACCTCGCAAATCAGCACCATACAAAACAGCATCACTCAAATCAGCACCACGCAAATCAGCACCACGCAGTCCTTTCCAGCGATCACACCAAATATCCATTTCCACACCACGCTGAAAGAAGCTGGAAACACCATCAGTATATACCTTTTCCGGCTTTTTTTCAAGCTCCCAATACTTGAGAAAACACAGCAAATACGTCAGATTCCGGAATACCAGTCCGACCTGCTGCGGCAGTTGGGAATATTGCATCCCACAGGCATATTCTGGTGCATCCAGTACCTGCCAGATGGTCTGTGCCTTGACTCCCTCATCATAGCAGTCAAAGAATCTCCTGCGGTAGGTATCAAAATCCTGTTTGTGCCGGTTTCGGATGACCTGTGCAAGGTATTCCATAATATCATTGGGCATTTTTTTGTACCGGAATGCCCTCCAAAGCCCCTCCCAGAGTGCCCTGACAGGGTCATCCTGCTCCAATGCCGTTTCAAAATAGTCCTCGTAAAGCTTGACCGCCGTGAAATAGTCGGTCACGGTCTTGTGGGCAAACTCCATTCCCTCCGGCTTGCCATCCTGTTTTTTCTCCGATGCAAAGGGGAAAAGGGCATAATAGCGGTCAAGCTCCGGTTCGCAGTTTTTGAAGCGTTCCTTTGTATGAGCCTTGGCATCCTTGATACCGTCATTGCCCAGCACCGTCGGGCTTTTGCCGTCCAAAAAAATCCGGAACGCAAGCTCCTTGGTATACTGCCAGTTGACCGCAAGAGTGTGTGCGTCAGCTTCCTTCATTTTTTCGTCCGTTGTCAGGTGATGCTCATGCACGCCAACAGCACGGAACGCCTGTTCATAGATGCCCACCACGGTACTTTGACTGCCGATGTCAATCCCACGCACACAGCAGAGGTAGAGAATGATCGGGATGCAGAAAATCGTCCAGCGGTCGTCATATTTTGGCAGATTACGGTAATCCTCCATGAACTTCCCCGCCCACTTTTTGCGGGAGGGATGCACAGTATAGTACTGCTCACACCACTTCCCGACCTGCTCCTCCGTCCATTGAATCGTATCCATGAGGAGGTTGTTTTTCTGCGTAATATTCCTGAAATACCCCTCACGGGAAGTAATCAGGATCTTGATGTTCTTGGTTTTCAGTGCATTTTCATTTTGCAGATTTTCAATGAAAATCTTGCCGTCAAAAGTCGGATAAAGCACACAGACCTCGTCCAGACCGTCCAGAATGAGAATGCTGTTTTCGTAGGCTTTGTCATCAACCGCACCAAAAACGGCTTTGACGGAGTTCCACGCATCAGCCGAGTTCAGCCTGTCCGCACAGCTTCGCAGTTCCAGAGCAAGCCAGTTTTTCCCGAAAGGCTGGCTGTAAATAAGCTTCGCCGTATAACTGCTCTTCCCCACGCCGGCTTTACCGTAGAGGAGGAACACGGAATACATGGCGTCGCTCCGCTTACTGCTTTTTTTGTCATAATCGGCTGACCATTTTTTGAGCTTTGCATTCAGTGACGAAGTAGTATCGTGCATTAGCACAGGCTCTACAAAGACGTTATTCAGCGAACACAAATCCTCATTTTCCGGCATTTCATCTTCAAGGAAAAATCTGTCGGTAAACTTTTCTTCGTAGGTGGCATTATGATGCTTGAGAGGAACTTCTTTTTCTTCCGTTTCCGTACTGCTTGCAGGGGCGGCGTTCATCTGATCGAGTTTCTCAGAAATGTCCGATAGCTTTTCATTGGCATCCCGTAACATATCACCATGATCCTGCACTGCATCATAGGTAACCAATGCCAGTTTTTGGTAAGGAATAAGTTTCTCCGCATTCTGCGAACAGAATTGCAGAATTTTCTCCATCAGCTTCCTGAATACAATCCGATTTTCAGATATTTCAAACGGATGATTTTTGCATATTTTGTTGAGCAGCTCAGATTCCCTGCCACGATATTCCAGCATGGAGTCTTTGATTTCTTCTCTCAACACATCAGCCGCTGTCCGAAGAACCTCATCATCTACATCGTCCACAGTCTTGATCTCTTGGATGAGCTTGAATTTGAAATCGTTTTTCTCGGATTCACTCAATTCTCGTATTTTATGAGCAGTTTCCCCAATTGCTTCCAATCTGTCAAGACCAGCAATTTTGAGAATCCCACTCGCAATCTCCTGAACCAGCTTTTTTTGTTTCTCTGTCAGTGAGTCCCAGTTGCCTTCAATCATTTCTTTCCCTCCCTTTGGAAAACTTCTATTCTTATTATAGCATTTTCCACCATTCCTGTCAATATTCAGCAAAATGACAAAAACCCCCGCCTCCCGGCGGGGGTTCTGTTCAGAATCGGATCTCAGTCAGAGCAAAGCTCACTGTTATTCTTCATCCTTCTTGGTGCGTACATACATTGCTGTCATCAGGAACAGTGCTGCACCTGCAACTGCAAAGATACCGCCCATCTCAGCATCACCTGTCTGCGGAGAACTACTGGAGTTCTTCGGTGCAGTCGTTGTGGTGGATGCCTTGGTTGTTGCCTTTGTGGTGGCTGCGGTTGTTACCGTTGTCACCGGTGTAGTTGTTGTCTCAACCGTGGTAGTAGTGGTTGTTTCAACCGTAGTAGTTGTGGTTGTTTCAACAGTTGTTGCCTCTGTGGATGTTGTGGAGTGCTGGTTGTTGTAGGAATCCTCATCAGTCGTTGTAGTTGTGTACTCGGTGCTGTACGGCTCCTCAGTCTCTGTTGTGGTTGTACCAGTGTAGTTGTCCACGGTAGTGGTTGTGGTCTCTTCAGTCGTTTCTGTTGTTTCAGAATTGTCCGTACCAATCGGATCATCCGTACCAGTTCCGAAGAACTCATCCTCAGTTGTAGTGGTTGTGGTTGTTTCTTCCGTTGTGGTGGTTGTAGTGGTCGTAGTTTCAGGTGTGGTAGATGTTGTGGTTGTTGTAGTGGTGGTAGTTGTTGTGGTGGTTGTAGTAGTAGTTGTTGTGGTGGTGGTGGTTGTAGTAGTTGTTGTGGTAGTCGTAGTAGTGGTAGTTGTCGTTGTTGTGGTTGTAGTGGTAGTTGTGGTGGTAGTAGTTGTTGTGGTTGTGGTTGTCGTTGTTGTGGTGGTGGTAGTTGTTGTAGTAGTTGTGGTTGTCGTTGTTGTGGTGGTGGTAGAAGTTGTGGTTGTCGTAGTAGTAGATGTAGTGGTAGATGTTGTGCTTGTCTCTGTCTCGGTCTCTGTTTCCGTCTCAGTCTCTGTTTCCGTCTCAGTTTCTGTTTCCGTCTCAGTCTCTGTTTCGGTCTCAGTCTCTGTTTCCGTTTCAGTCTCTGTTTCGGTCTCAGTCTCTGTTTCCGTCTCAGTCTCTGTTTCTGTCTCAGTCTCTGTTTCGGTTGTAGTTGTAGTCACAGGAGCATCAATCATCACGATTGTCATGTTGTCTGCCTTTTCTGCACTTGCAACATCGCCGTTTTCATCCATTGTCAGGATGTAAACTGCACCATCACCGGAGTCTACACGGAAGTGGATGCTCTCTGCATACTCATACAGGTCATTGCCTTCCGCATCGGTCG